>JBBDQU010000059.1 GCA_040905865.1 Alphaproteobacteria bacterium | reverse complement strand
GAGAATTGAATCACGACCGCGCGACGCTGGGAAGGGTTTTTCCGCAGCCTGTTAGGCCTGCCCGGGCGTCAGGACACCGGCGCCGCGGGCAGGACGGATTTTACCGCCGCGGCGATATCTTCCGCCGATGCACTGTGCGGGAAGGTCTGCACGATGCCGCCGTCCGGTCCGATGAGATAAATTCCGGCGGAATGTTCCATCAGGTAATCCGGATCGTCCGGTTCGCTGCCGGGGGTGCGGGCGTAATAAACGCGGTAGGCTTTGGCAATGGTGCGGATATGATCCGGCGCACCGGTCAGTCCCAGGATATGCGGGTTGAAGTTCGCCACATAGTCACGAAGAACGGCGACCGTATCGCGTTGCGGATCGATGGTGATGAAGGCGGTGACGATACTGCCGGCGCGGTCGCCCAGAATATCCAGCGCCACGGACAGGGTGTTCAGCGTCGTCGGGCAGACATCGGGGCAGAACGTATAGCCAAAGGAGACCAGCGCGTATTTGTCCCGGAACGAATCCGCGTTGACGGTCCGGCCGTTGTGATCGGTCAGGGAAAAGGACGTTGCGGTTTCTCCGCTGGCAATGGCGCGCTGCTGCGGCCCGGTGCCGGTCGCGATTTTCCAGCCGAGGAAGGAACCGGCGGCCACGAACCCGAATACGGCGAAGGCGATCAGCGCGCGGTCCGCCCGCCGGAACAGCCAGCGCCGTTTCGCCCAGCCATAGGCGCGTTCGAATCCCAGGGCGGTCAGCGCGCCGCGCGCGCCGCGAAGCAGCCGGTCCGGCATTCCGCCGGGACGGGGACGGTAATCCATGATCAGGATCGCGATCCCGCCCAGCAGGATCGGGCCCAGCAGATAGGCAACCGTCAGCCAGGGATAGCTGCCGCTCGCCGCCCAGAGGTCGGACAGGACGCCGCCGCAGATCGCCAGGATTGAACTGTCAGCCGTTGTGGAAACCTGAAACATCGGTATCGCCGCGGGTGGTTGGGATGGCGGCGACTATATCATCAAATCCGGAATGAAAGCGGGAAAAGGCCCGGATATATTTCCGTGGCCTTTTCCCGCCTGCCGATCAGGCGTCAGAGAACGTTCAGCATGTCCGCGACGAGCGGGTGGCGGACCACATCCGCCGCATCGAACCGCACCACGGAAATCTTTTCATTCGGTTCCAGCCGCGCCGCGACATCCTTCAACCCCGACATGCCCGGCAGCAGGTCGCATTGTTCGGGATCGCCCGTCAGCACCATCGTGGAATTCCAGCCAAGCCGGGTCAGCATCATCTTGAGCTGTACATAGGTGCAGTTCTGGGCTTCGTCGATCACGATGAACGAATTGTTCAGGGTCCGGCCGCGCATATAGGCGACCGGGGCGATTTCGATATGGTCCTCGGCCATCAGCGATTTCAGCCGCCGTCCGCCCAGCCGCTCGGTCAGCACGTCATGTACGGGCCGCAGATAAGGCGCGAGCTTGGCTTCCACGTCGCCGGGCAGGAACCCTAGGCTTTCGCCGGCCTCGACCGCCGGCCGGCACAGCACGATGCGGTTCACGTCGCCGTTTTCCAGCGCCTCGACCGCCTTGGACACGGCAAGATAGGTCTTGCCGGTACCCGCCGGCCCGAGGCCCAGCACCATATCATTTTCCTCAAGCGCTTCGATGAAACGCGCCTGGTTCAGGTTTTTCGGTTTGATATTGCGGGTATACCGCGGTTCGGCTTCGGCGCGCAGCCGTTCGGCGAACAGGGAGTGAACCTGAGTTTCGACACGTGCGGTTTTCCGGTTGATACGCTTGCCCAAGGGGATCTCCTTCATGTGGAACCTGCTTGTTTCGATCCGGCCCCGGCACAAAAAAAGCCGCTGGGAAATCAGCGGCTGCCGGAAACGCGCGCGAGACGTTCGCGCCGGATCTTGGGGAAAGTGAGTAACAGAACATTATGGTGCTATCACCGTTCGTTTACTGACTCGCATAGTATATCCGAAAGCATATTACGCTTTCATGACTTGCCAATACAAAAAATGACGGGTCGTACAGAATTTTTATTTGAAACGCAGGACTGCGTTATTTCCGTCTGTTTTCAGTGCAGGGGCACGTGCCTGTATGTTCGTCTTGTTTCGTTCGTGCGCGCTCCTGACGCCGGAATGGCAGTTTCGTCAGGGCCCCCGTATCCGTCAGGCCACGATTCTGTATTCCGGCCGCTCCGAATTTGCGGTATTATGGCGCAAGCAATTACGCTTGCAGAACGCATAATACGCGCCATATCGAAGGCGTCTGATTTTTTATTTTGCCGAAATTCGGTTTTACTGCACGGCGGTCGATTTTTTGCTCACGGCACTCGAGAAGATGAATGCTGCGGAAGCCCCGTGCAACGGTCCGATGGATTAATGCGATGTCCCTGTTGAAACAGTTGCTGTTCGTGGCTTTGCTGGGTGGTCTCGCCTATGGCGGATACCTCGGCTGGGGAGAATATGTCGGGGCCAACGAGGCGCCGCCGGAGAAGGTGCGCGGCGGCGGGGCCATCGCGGTGGAAACGGGCGTCGCCCGTATTCAGGCCATGCCGGTCATTGCCGAAGCCGTCGGCACGACGCTGGCCCGGCAGTCCATCGAGATCGTGCCGCTTTCCAATGGCCGGATCGAACAGATTTCCTTCGAGCCGGGACAGCAGGTGAAGGCGGGGGATGTCCTGGTCCGTCTCGACAGCGATATTGAACGTGCCGACCTCAAGGAAGCGGAATCGGCGCTCGACAAGGCCCGGATGGAACTGGACCGGATCACGGTATTGCGGCAGAAGAATGTGGCAACCAAGGCGACCGTGGACGAACTTGCCTCCAACCTTGTCGCTGCCGAGGCCGCGGAAGCCCGCGCCCGGCGCAAGCTGGCGGACCGGACAATCCGGGCGCCGTTTTCGGGGCAGACGGGTATAAGCCGCTACGACAAGGGCGCACGGGTGACCGATACCACCGTGATCACGACCCTGGATGATCTGTCGAGCGTCGAGATCGAGTTTTCCGTCGCCGAATATCTGTTCGCCAAGACCCGGCTGGGGCAGAAGGTGGAAGCTTCGGCGGCCGCCTATCCGGATCGCGAATTCTCCGGCGTGGTGACGCAGATCGACAGCCGTGTCGATCCGGTCAGCCGATCCTTCAAGGTGCGCGCGGAGGTCCCCAATCCGGACGGCGCCCTGCCGCGCGGCATGTTCATGTATCTGCGAATGACGCTCGCGGCCAATGAGGTGCTGGTCATTCCCGAAGAGGCCATCGTCGCGGAAACCGGCGCCGCCTTCGTTTTCGTCGTTGAGGACAACAAGGTCACGCGCCGCAACATCGACGTTGGACGGCGGGAGTTCGGAATTGCGGAAGTCACCGACGGCCTCGCGCCGGGTAGTGTTGTGGTGACGCGGGGAACGGGCAAGCTGCGTGATGGCGCGACCGTCAGGGTCGTTACGCCGGGCAGCGAGAAGAACGGGGAAGGGCCGGGCGGCGGACAGGTGAGCAAGAATTCACCGGCGTCCGGTCAACCTGCGGCGAGGGTCGCGCAGTGACACTTTCGGATATTTCCGTCCGGCGGCCCGTTCTGGCCGCCGTTTTCAGTTTACTGATCATCGTGTTCGGCATCGCCGGCGTGACGCAGATTCCGGTTCGGGAACTGCCGGATGTCGACGCCGCCGTGGTGACGGTGGCGACGAACTACACCGGTGCGGCGCCCGAAATCGTCGATTCCGATATCACGGAAGTTATCGACAGCGCGGTGGCGGGGATCAGCGGCGTCAAGACGATTACCTCGCAATCGAGTCGGGGTCGCAGCCGAACAGTCATCGAATTCGAACTCGGACGCGATATCGACGCGGCGGCCAACGACGTGCGCGATGCCGTCGGCCGTGTCCGGGGCCGGCTGCCCGATGAGGTCGACGAGCCCAGGATCGTCAAGAACGACAGCGACGCCGATCCCGTCATGCGGCTGGCCGTCACCAGCGACCGGATGAACGCGGCGGAAATCACCGATTATATCGAACGCTTCATCAAGGACCGTATTACGACCCTGGATGGCGTCGCGACGGTGGATATCTATGGCGAACGGCGCGCGGCAATGCGTGTCTGGCTGGACCGTCGCGCAATGGCGGCGCGTAACCTGACCGTGGCCGACGTGGCCGCGGCCCTGCAGCGCAATAATGTGGAACTGCCGGCGGGCGAAATAGAGTCCCAGACGCGGCTGTTCACAGTGCGGTTGAACAGCCGCCTTTCCACGCCCGAACAGTTTCGCGACATCGTGCTGCGTCAGAATGACGGCTACCCGGTCCGGCTTGGCGCCATTGCCCGTGTCGAGAGGGGAGTTGAAAATACGTCCACTGTCGTCCGCAATAATGGCGAGCCCGCCATCGGTATCGCGGTCGTCCGGCAGTCGCAGGCGAATACAATCGCCATTTCCAATAATGTCCGCGCCGAAATCGAACGGCTCAAAAATGTGCTGCCGGAAGGCATGGCCATCCATGTCGGTTCTGATGACGCGATCTTCGTCGGGGCGTCGATCCGCGAGGTGTCGATCGCACTGGGCCTATCGCTCTGCCTGGTCATACTGGTCATGCTGCTGTTCCTGCGGTCGTGGCGGGCAACGCTGATTCCCGCGATTACCATTCCAATTGCCCTGATTGGCTGCTTTTTCTTCATTCATTTTCTTGGGTTTTCTCTTAACGTGCTGACTTTGCTGGCATTACTGCTGTCCATTGGGCTGGTGGTCGATGACGCCATTGTTATGCTGGAAAATATCGAACGGCGTCTGGCGCTGGGCGAATCGAAGCTACAGGCGGCGGTGTTCGGCGCGCGGCAGGTAACATTCGCGATTCTGGCGACATCGGTGACCCTGATCGCTGTGTTCGTGCCGATTTCCTTCCTGAAGGGGGCGGCGGGTAGGCTGTTCACCGAATTCGGCTTTGTCATGGCCAGCGCCGTGGTGATTTCCACCTTCGTTGCGCTCAGCGCCTGTCCCGCCCTGGCCTCGATCATCCTGAAGCCGCGCGCCGCCGCGAAGGACCCGGAATCGGCGGCGCGGGAAGGCTGGATGAACCGCTGGTACCGCAAGGCGATCCGCGCATCAATCGGCATGCCCGTCCTGGTGATCGCGTTTTCCGCCGTTTTTTCCGGCGCCAGCTGGCTCGTGTACGAAAACCTGCCGCGTGAGCTGACGCCCAAGGAGGACCGTAGCGTCCTGTTCATTCCGCTGACAGCACCGCAAGGCAGCAATCTCGCCTTTACCGACAGCGAGGCGCGCAAGCTGGAAAACCGCATCGTCGCGGTAAAGGATGAACTCGGCATCAACACCATTTTCGCATTCTCCGGCAGTTGGGGCCGGCCCTACCGCTCCTTCGTCGTCCTGCGCCTCGAATCCTGGGAGGAGCGGGACCTGACGCATATGGAGATCATGCAGAAGTTGCGGCCGATGGCCAGTGATCTGACCGGCGCGAAGGGATTCCCGGCGGCCCCGTCGGGCCTTGGCCTGCGTGGCAGCAGCACGCCGTTGCGCGCGGTGATTGGCGGCCCGGATTATGAAAGCGTGAAAGTCTGGGCCGAAGCGATCCTGGAGAAGGCGGAAAACCATCCCGGGCTGAGTAATGTCGAAATCGATTTCGAACAGAACCAGCCGCAATTCAACCTGACGGTAAACCGGGCCAAGGCGGACGATCTGGGTATCAGTGTCGAGACCGTCGCCGCGACGCTGCAGACGATGCTTGCCTCGCGCGAGGTGACGACCTTCGTCGATCGCGGCCGCGAATACCCGGTGCTGCTCCAGGCGGCCGATGCGGACCGTCAGACACCGAATGATATTTCCGGCATATTCATCCGGGCCGGCGACGGGACGTCGCTGGTACCGCTGGCGGCGCTCGTGACCCTTGCTGAAACGGCGGAGGCGCCGGCGCTGCGGCGCTACAACCGGCTGCCCTCGATCACGCTTACGGCGGCGCTGAATGACGGATTCGCGATGGGTGAGGCGATTGAATTCATTCGGGATGCCGGCGTGGAAACCCTGCCGCCGGAAGCGACGCTGAGTTTCGCCGGCCAGTCGCAGCAGTATCTCGAAACCTCCAGCGGGGTGGCCATAACCTTCGCGCTGGCGATCCTGATCGTATTCCTGGTGCTGGCCGGACAGTTCGAAAGCTTCATACACCCGCTCATCATCATGCTCAGCGTGCCGCTGGCGCTCGCCGGCGCCGTCTATTCGCTATGGGCCGGGGGCATGTCGCTGAACATCTATAGCCAGATCGGCATCATCCTGCTGATCGGGCTGATGGCGAAAAACGGTATCCTGATCGTCGAATTCGCCAATCAATTGCGCGACGAGGGCTATAGCGTCCGCGAAGCCGTCATCGAAGCCTCCGTGCTGCGCCTGCGGCCAATCCTCATGACTATGATCTCCACTGTGCTGGGCGCAGTGCCGCTGGTCATCGCTTCGGGGGCAGGGGCGGAAAGCCGCCAGGCTATCGGTACCGTGATCATCGGCGGGCTGTTCTTCGCCAGCCTGCTGACGCTGTTCCTGACGCCGGTGCTGTATGATCTGCTGGCCCGGTTCACAAGGCCCCGGGGTGCGATTGAAAAGCAGCTGTCTGCCGAACTGGAGCCGCCAGGGCTGCGGCAGCCGAACGAGGCTGACTGAGTGTCTTCAGATACCGCAGTTGTCGTCCGCGACGCGGGCCCCGGCACGTTCCAGACCGAAGTCGTGGCCGGGTCGCACCGGTTCCTGGCGGACGAGCCGGGTATGCTGGGCGGGACGGATACGGGCCCATCGCCGTATGACCTGCTGCTGGCGGCGCTCGGGTCCTGCACGGTTATGACGCTACGGGTCTATGCGGCGCGCAAGGAGTGGCCGTTGGACCACGTGTCGGTGACCCTGCGGCACAGCAAGGTCTATGCGAAGGACTGCGCCGAATGCGAAACCCGCACCGGCAAAATCGACCGCATCGAACGCGAGTTATCCCTCGAAGGAGACTTGGACGGCGAACAACGCGCCCGACTGCTGCAGATCGCCGACATGTGCCCGGTCCACCGCACGCTGCATTCCGAAATACAGGTCGTCACGACCCTGCGGGACTGATGTGCTCTATTGTCAAACAGGGCGATCAGATTCATGCGATCCAGCAATCGCATGAATCTGATCTATTCCGGGATATCGATATCCAGTAGCGGGGCGTGCTGCTGGGCGCCGTAAATGTCGGAATCGTCCGGGTCGCCGGATTTGTGCAGGCGCGGGATCGTGATCTTGATGGCGTAGGCCACGTCATACGGGATGATCGAGACTTCGTTGTCCGATATCCCGTACAGTTTCGCGATCAGCCCCGCCGTCAGCACGCCGCTGTCACGCACGCGCCTGTAAACCGATTCCTCTTCGAACATGACGTCCAACGTGCACAGCAGCGCGCCCGCATTCTTGGACCGCAATACACTGGCAAGATCGATCAGTCGCGCCATGGTCAGACCTCGATCATATCGATGGGGAAGGGCTCCAGCGGATCGGCGATTTCCATCCGGTGCCAGACGCTGAATTCATAGGTCATGCCGACGGGCATGTCGGAGGGCGAGAAGGGAATCGCAAGATTACCGGAAATGCATTTGCGGCCGGGGAAGTCCGTATGCAGCAGCGCGTAGCGCGCCTTGGCCATGATCGCCTTGCTGGTTTCCGGGTCGTCCGCCAGCGTATCCACCAGCAGCCCGATCTCGTGGCCGACCTGGTCCGCCAGCGGTTCGCGCAGGCCCATCGTTGCGTTCCTGCCGTAGACCCGGATGTTCAGCCGGTACCGGTCCGGCGCGATGCCCAGGCTGGCGGCTTCGCCGGCGACGCGTTCATGGCAGGCGGCGATGAAGTCGTCGATTACCGAAATCAGGATCGGGTCGCGCACCCCGGCCATGAAGACCGTTCGGTAGCCCGATTTCTTCACGCCTTCCAGCTTCACCGTATAGCAACTGGAAGGTTTGAAGCGGCTGCCGCTGACCTTCACGACGCGCTCGTCCAGCTGTTCGTACTGCGCATCGGTGGTGTCCAGCGTGCCGTCCGGTTCCTCCAGGTGATAGGGGCTGGGATTTTCATACAGGGTATGCGCGGCGATCTTCATCCGCGTACAGATCTTGTCCGGATGGCCCGGCTCGACGAGGAAATGGTCGCCCATGAGCGTGCCCAGCACGCAGTCCTGGCCCGTGCGCGGGGTGACGACCTGCCCCGCGCATTCGATGATCTTGGAGAGGTGCCAGCACAACCCGGGATCATAGCCGCGCATCAGCGGAATGGCCGAGAAGATTGAGGCATCGGTCGCCCGCCCCGCCAGCACGACCTGTGCGCCGTCGCGCAGCGCCTTCTGGAAGGGTTCGACCCCCATCATGGCGACGATCCGGTGGCTCGAATCGATGACATCGTCGGTCAGTTCCGCGATGGGGCCGAGGGATTCGACCTTTCCATCGGCGCGCCGCGCCTTCAGGGAGGCGGGCGACTGCTCGGCATGAATCAGGGCCATGGTAAAATGCAGGCCCTTTTCCGCCGCGACTTCCTCGACGATTTCGCGGACGAAGGCGAGTTGCGGTTCGCTGCCGCCGCCGCCGCATGACCCGACCAGCATCGGGATGCCCTGTTCAACCGCGGCTTCCAGCATCAGCGATATGTCTCGCTTCATCGCCTGGCGCGAGACAAAGGGGATGCCTTCGCCCAGGTAATGCGGGCCGGGGTCCATCGAGCCGCCATCGGCGGCGATGAAGTCCAGCCCCTGCGCCACGCCGCGCCGGAAGGCTTCTTCCGTGTAACCGTAGCCGAGCATCCCTGTCGTCGCCAGCATACGCAGCGGCTGCATCGCTTCCCTCCCAGGATATTGCGGGGCTAGACTATAGCACATCAGGTTTAAAGGGAACCGCGACAGGTTCCCTTTAAACCTGTGAAGGTGATATCTTTTCAATAAGATAGATCAGATTCACATGGTTGTTGGATCGCCAAAGGCGATTCCAGCCAACCAAGATCTGCTCTAGCGCGGGAAATTTGCGGTGGCCAGTCGGCCCCGCGCAACGATGGGGGAAACCGACGCCATGACCGACGAACCGATCCTGCTGAGCGAAGACACCGATGGTGTCCGGCTACTGACACTGAACCGACCACGCCAGATGAACGCGCTCAGCGCCGCGCTGGTGGCGGAAATCCTTGCGGCGGTCGATGCGGCGGACGCCGATGACGCAATCGCCGTGATCGTCATGGCGGGTACCGAACGGGCGTTTTCCGCCGGCGCCGACCTGAAGGAAGCGGAAGCGAACCGAAATCTGGATGCGGCGGCGGCGCGGCGGCATGGCGAAGCCTCGGGGCTGCTGTACGCAATCAACGACCGCACCGACAAGCCGATCATTGCGGCGGTGCGCGGCTATGCGCTGGGCGGCGGCTGCAACCTGGCGATTTCCGCCGACATGGTCGTCGCCGGAGAGGGCGCGATCTTCGGCTATCCGGAGGTCAAGCGCGGCATCGCGGCGACAGCGGTGACGCCGGGACTGGTGCACCGCATCGCGCCCAAGGCGGCCTTCGAACTGATGACCCTTTGCGAAAACGTTCCGGCGCCGCGGGCGCTGGCCCTGGGCATGATCAACCGGGTCGTGGCGGACGATGCGGTGCTTGACGAAGCCATGGCGATGGCGCGGACCCTTGCCGGATTCGACCGGCAGGCGCTGCTGGCGACCAAACGGGTGTTCCGGAAATCGACCGAACTGTCCCTGCCGCAGTCGCTGGCGATGGCGCAGGAAATGGCCCTGCTGGTGCGGGCGAACAAGCGGGCGGACGGATAGCCGCACCCGCAGCGCGATGATACAGTTCGACCGAACAGCATGGGGAGATGAAGGATGGCGCTCAGCGATACAGACCGTGACGCGTTTCTGAAACTGCAGAGCGGGCATATCAGCGACGCCATGGAAGGCATGTGTCTGCCGCGCACCGTGCTGCACGGCTATGCCTATCTCGGCACACCCGGCGCGAAAATGGTCGGGACCGCGTTCACCGTGCAGCAGGCGCCGAAACACGCGACGGCGGGCCGGATGGACGCGCTGGTGAAACACGCGCAGGTTTCGGGCGAACTGGCAGCGGCCGGCGACGTGGTTGTCATCGATGCGGGCGGCCGCACCGATACGGGCACCTGGGGCGAAAACCACTGCATGCGCGCCGGCGCGCGCGGCGTGGCCGGGGCGGTGATCAACGGCGCGACCCGCGACGCCCATGAAATCCGGGGCCTCGGTTTCCCGGTCTTCTGCCAGGGCTTTTCCCCGGTGAAAAGCCAGTGGGACCTGGAAACCGTCAGCCTGCGGACGCCGCTGACCATTGGCGGCGTGCAGATCCGGCAGGGCGATATCGTCTTCGGCGACGAAACCGGTATCATTGTCGTGCCGCCGGAAATGAAGGATGACATCGTCGCCGCGGCAATGGCGATCCACGACAAGGAAGCGGAATACGCGAAACAGTTCGACCGCTGATGGCGGCAACGAGAGAGGAACAACATGAAACTCTATCTGGTGCATCACGCCCATGCGATGACGGCGGAACAGGATCCCGCCCGGCCATTGAGCGAACAGGGCCGCATCGAGGCGGACCGTCTGGGCGACCGCCTGAAGGCCTATGGCGCCGCCCCGGTCCGGATCCTGCACAGCGAGAAACTGTGGACCCAGCAGACGGCGGAGCGGATCGGCGACAAGCTGGGCCTGCGCGACCGCGTCGCCCTGGCGCCCTACGGGATCGGCACGGGCGACGACCTGACCCCCTTCATGAAGGAGATCGAGAACGCCGGCGGCGACCTGATGATGGCCGGCCATGTCGATTACCTCGTCCGATCCGCCGCGCGGCTGATCTGCGGCGACGAAGGGCGCATGGGGGTCGAGTTCAAGCCGGGTAACGGCACCGTTTTCTGCCTCGAGGGCAGCGGCAACTGCTGGGCGGTGACCTGGGGCTGGCGTCAGGATCAATTGGCCGCGTAAGGCGGACGAAAACGGGCCGCCGGGAGATTGCCGCCTGCGCCGTTCTTTGGCAGGCTAGGCAATTGCATCGCGGACAGGGCTTCCCGGGGGAACTAAGAAAATGGAAAACCAGACATTCGACTATATCGTGGTCGGGGCAGGCTCGGCCGGGTCCGTGCTGGCCAACCGGCTGAGCGCCAGCGGCAGGCACAGGGTGCTGGTACTCGAAGCCGGGCGGGAAAGCCACCCCTGGTCGCGTATCCCCGTCGGCTTCGCCAGGCTGATCGAAAATCCCGCCGCCAACTGGCTGTATTCGTCGGAACCGGAAGAAAGCACCGGCGGGCGCCGCATTCCGATTCCGCGCGGCAAGCTGCTGGGCGGGTCCTCTTCTATCAACGGCATGGTTTTCGTGCGCGGCCAGTCGCATGATTATGACACCTGGGCGCAACTCGGCAATCGCGGCTGGAGCTACCGCGAGGTGCTGCCGATCTTCAAGGAGATGGAGGATTATCAGGGCGACGGCGATGACGAATATCGCGGCAAGGGCGGGCTGCTGAAGGTCAACGAGAATTTCGAGACCGGCGAAATCTACGACGCGCTGATAAAGGCCGCCGGCCAGAACGGCATCAACTATACGAAGGACTATAACGGCGCCAGCCAGGACGGCATCGGCATGACCCAGGCGACGATCCGCAAGGGCCGCCGGATGAGCACCGCCTATTGCTATCTCGACCCCGCGCGCGACCGGCAGAATCTCACCATCCAGGCCAATGCCCTGACCGAACGCCTGCTGATCGAGGGAAAGAAATGCGTCGGCGTGCGCTACACCCTGAACGGGGAGGTAGTGGAAGCCCGGGCGAACCGCGAGGTCATCGTCAGCGGCGGGTCGATCAATTCGCCGCAGCTGCTGGAACTGTCCGGCATCGGCCAGGCGGAGCGCCTCAAGACCCTCGGCATCGAGGTCCATCACGACCTCAAGGGCGTCGGCGAAAACCTGCGCGACCATTATTCGCCGCGCATGAAATGGTCCGTGCCGCCGTCGCTGGGCATGACCTATAACGACAAGGCGAAGGGGCTCGGCCTCGTCTTCCAGGCGCTGAAATACGCCCTGACCAACAAGGGGCTGCTGGGCCTGCCGGCGGCGCCGATCCGCGCCTATATCCGCACCCGCGAGGGGCTGGATTCGCCGGATGCGGCGATCTCGTGGGTCCCCTTCCTGATCGGCGAGAATTTCCAGCTTGCCAAACAGTCCGGCGTGACCGCGATCATGAATATCCTGCGCTCGGAAAGCACCGGCAGCATCCATGTGGCCTCGACGGACCCGAAACAGCCGCCGGCGATCAACTTCAACTTCATGTCGGCGCGGCTCGACCGCGAGGTGACGCTGGAAGCGATGCGCATCACCCGCCGGATCATGACCGCCCCCGCCATGCAGGGCATCGCCACCGATGAAATCGCGCCCGGCGTGAACATCACCGCCGATGACGAACTGCTGGACTGGGTAAAGAAGAACGCGGAGACCACCTATCACCCGGTCGGCACCTGCAAGATGGGCAGCGACCCGATGGCGGTGGTCGACGACCACTTGCGCGTGCACGGCATGCAGGGGCTGCGGGTCGCCGATGCCTCGATCATGCCGACCCTGACATCGGGCAACACCAATGCGCCGTCGATCATGATCGGCGAGAAGGCATCGCGCATGGTGCTGGAAGCGGCGGCGTGACGATGGAAAGCCGGACATTCGATTACATCGTCGTCGGCGCGGGCTCGGCCGGGGCAGCCGTCGCCTACCGGCTGAGCGAGAGCGGCAAATACACCGTGCTGGTGCTGGAAGCGGGGCGCGAAAGCCATCCCTGGACCCGCATCCCCGTGGGCTTCGCCAAGCTGATCCAGAACCCGGCGGCCAACTGGCTGTATTCGTCCGAGCCCGATGCGGGATCGAACGGGCGGCGCATCCCGGTGCCGCGCGGCAAGCTGCTGGGCGGCTCCAGTTCGATCAACGGCATGGTCTTCGTGCGCGGCCAGAAACAGGATTTCGACATCTGGGCGCAGCTCGGCAATCGCGGCTGGAGCTATGACGACGTCTTGCCGGTGTTCAAGGCGATGGAAAGCTACAAGGGCGAAGGCGACGAAGGCTATCGCGGCCATGACGGGCCGCTGAAGGTTTCGGAAAGCCTGGAATCGGGCCCGCTCTACGACGCGATTATCGAGGCCGGCCGGCAGGTCGGGCTGCCCTCGCCGAAAGATTACAACGGCGAGACCCAGGAAGGCATCGTCATGTCGCAGACGACGATCCGCAAGGGCCGCCGGATGAGCACCGCGCATTGCTACCTCGACCCCGCGCGCAACCGCCCGAACCTGACGATCCAGGCCAATGCCCTGACCGAGCGGCTGATCGTCAAGGGCGGCAAATGCCTCGGCGTGCGCTATACCGTGAACGGACGGCAGCACGAGGCGCTGGTCAACCACGAGGTCATCGTCAGCGCGGGTACGGTGAATTCGCCGCAACTGCTCGAGCTCTCGGGCATCGGCCAGCCGGAACGCCTGAAGGATCTGGGCATCGAGGTGCATCGCGAACTGAAAGGCGTCGGCGAGAACCTGCGCGACCATTACGCGCCGCGCATGCGCTGGAAGGTGCCGCCCGAACTCGGCCTGACCTATAACGACAAGGCGAAGGGCCTCGGCCTCGTCTTCCAGGCCCTCAAATACGCGTTCACCGAAAAGGGACTGCTCGGCATGACGGCGGCCCCGCTGCGCGCCTTCATCCGCACCCGCCCGGGGCTGGAAGCGCCGAACGCGGTGATCGGCTGGGCGCCCTTCCTGATCGGCAACAACTACACGCTGGCCAGGGAATCGGGGGTTACCGCCTTCACCCATATCCTGCGCTCGGAAAGCACCGGCAGCATCCATGCGACCGCCGCCGACCCGAAATCCCCGCCGGCGATCAACTTCAACTTCCTGTCGGCGCAGCTCGACCGCGACGTCACGGTGGAAGGCATGCGCTTCCTGCGCAGCATCATGACCGCCCCGGCGCTGCAGGGCATCGTCACGGACGAAATCGCGCCGGGCATCGACGTCGATTCCGACGAGGAGCTGCTGGAATGGACCCGCAACAACGCGGAGACGACTTACCACCCGGTCGGCACCTGCAAGATGGGCCCGGACAGCGACCCCATGGCCGTGGTCGACCACCGGCTTCGGGTGCGCGGCATCAGGGGACTGCGCGTCGCCGACGCCTCGATCATGCCGACGCTGACATCGGGCAACACCAACGCCCCGTCGATCATGATCGGCGAAAAGGCGAGCCGCATGGTGCTGGAGGATGCGGGGTAGGGGGGCCCTGCGGAACCATTTCCGGATCAAGTGACCCCATTCCCGCGCGCTGCTACAAACAGGCGCGGTCGAACCGAACGCCTGCAAGGTGGCTTACGTACGGCGTGCCTTACTTGCGTCTCGCGCTGCGGCGGCGGGCCTGACCGAAACCTTGAACGTTATAGGCAAAGGAGGCCGGCACATCGGGCACCGGGACGGGGCTGCCGTCCCGGTCGATCACTGTGTATTCGCGGCCTTCGAGCATCGACCGGATGAAGTCGGAAGACAGGATGCAGGCCTGCTGCGCGTCCACACCGGATATCCTGAAAGGTTTCCGGCGCTCGAAGGGGAATTCGACAATGCAGGAATGCGAGAGCCCTTCCTCACCAAGGGTCGGATGCCGGATCCGTACAGACAGGGGCGTAACCGCACCCTTTCCGTCACGGAGGAAGGCATTGAATTCGAGAATGACGTCGGTCAGTTGTTCCATGCATTTAGTGGCGGCAGTTCATTTATCGGAACGCCGCGGCGACAGGCAGAGTATCGCTCATTGGCGGATTTCCAACACATTGCCGCTGCTTCTCCTTCTCCTTTGTTCGAGAGATCGTTGCACCTGGGACCATCTTCATAGTTTAGCAGATCTTCACAATGTTCTCTATTCGTTTCTTCTGTTTCGTCGTCGTCAATTCGTCGGAGAATGCCCTCGCGCTGTTCCGGTGACATCCCTTGCCACCAGGTCCAGGCAGCGATAACCGCGATGCCAAAGTATTCTGCGATTTTGTATGCAATTGCCGGGATTGCAACGGCAGTCACGGTGCCGTTTTCGCTTCCTTCCCAAACTTCGGTCGCTCCTCGTGCAGGGCTTTCAGCTTCGTTATACAGAGAAACAATCGTCGGCCCATTGGGAGCTACAATTCCATCTGATGTCAGATTACTGTCAGACTGATAATTGCGTATTGCCGCATCCAGCCGGCGACTGAAGTATCCCGTTGAGCCATCGGTCAGCGATGCATCATAGTGGCCCGTTCGGTCGAGCAGGTTCTCAACTTCGGCGACATCATGCGATTGATTGGGTTGATTCCTGCCTACGGGTTTGCCGAATGTCGACGGTCCGGCCACGATTTTAGGCGTGCGTCGTCGCCCGAATTTTCCAAGGCGAGTTGCCAATGAATTATCTGTGGTGACAGTTGTACTAACCCAGTGTCCGCGACCTATTCGGCCCATCGGGTTCGGTATGTACTCAGTTGGTCTCTTTAAGCTTTTTTTATTGGTATGGTGTGGGGGAGTCTGTCGATAAGCTGAAATTATGGAAATAGATTCTCCAAAATTATAAAAACCGCCCGCTTTGGTTAGCGGACGGCTTGCGAAAAGTGATAAGGTCTTTGAATTTTATGACAATATAAGACAATATTCTTAATATGTCAAGAAATAATTCCCTACTGAGTTATAGTATCCGGGGGAATTGCTACGAGGACTCATACTCCCCAAGAGCCTGGGGCCAGGATACCGGCACGTCCGGCAGTGTCACGGGGTTTCCGGTCCGGTCGACCAGCGTGAAATCCGTATCCTTCAGCATCAGGCCGATGAAGCTGACCGCCAGGGCGCAGGCCTGCGCATCGTCCGCACCGGGGATTCGATAGGGCGCCGCGCGCAGGAAGGGGCATTCGATCTCGCAAGTGTAATGCCCGCCCTCCGCGTCCATGACCGGGTGCCGGACCCGCAGCGAGAACGGCGTTGCCTTTCCCGTTGCATCCTTCCGGTTCAGGGTGAAGGCCTCGAAATTGAGGACAATGCCGTCTGTCTTGAACAACACGGGCCGGGGCAGCAGGCCTTCTGGCCGGAATCGCATCGTACTCATCTGCCAGGTTACAGGAACATCCGGAATCGTCACCGGATCGCCGTTCCCGTCGGTCAGGGCGTATCGTTCCGCGTCGAAATGCGCGCGGACAATGTCCGTCGCGACGCTGCAGGCCTGATTGCGGTTATCGCCGGGAACCCGGAAATCCGTCAACTTCAGGGCAGGGCAATCCACGAAGCAGAAATACAGCCCGATATCCCCGTCCAGGCGCGGTTCGCGTATCCGCAGTCGGAAGGGGATAAAGGCGCGCGTTCCGTCGCGGAGGAAGGCCTTGAAATCAAGGATGATATCGGTCAGTTGCTGCATCGGCCCGGCGGCGGTTACGGTGGCGGCGACAGGAAGGTCGATTGACAGTATAGCGTCAACGCACGATGTTCGCAATTTGTTCCTGATTCGCCTGTAAACCCGAAATGGAGTATCCATGCCCCCTGCGACCGAAGCGACCGAAAAGGCCCTCGTCCTGTTTTCCGGCGGGCAGGATTCGACCGTCTGCCTGGCCTGGGCGCTGGAGCGGTTCGGGGCGGTGGAGACCGTGGGGTTCGATTACGGGCAGCGCCATGCGGTGGAACTGGCATGCCGGCCCGACGTCACGGCGGCGCTGCGGGCGGCGTTTCCGGACTGGGCGGCGCGGCTGGGCGAGGACCACATGGCGGACCTTTCGGTGCTGGCGTCGCTGGGCGATACGGCGCTGACCCGCGAGGCGGAAATCGCCATGGGGGCGGACGGACTGCCCAATACCTTCGTGCCGGGGCGCAACCTTGTTTTCCTGACCATCGCCGCCGCCATCGCCTATCGCCGCGATGCGCGCCACATCGTCGCCGGGATGTGCGAAACCGATTATTCCGGCTATCCGGATTGCCGCGACGATACGGTGAAGGCGATGCAGCTTGCGATCAATCTGGGCATGGGCCGGCGCTTCGTGCTGCATACCCCGCTGATGTGGATCGACAAGGCGGAAACCTGGGCGATGGCGGAAGACCTCGGCGGGGCGGCGCTGGTCGATCTGGTGCGCGAACGCACCCATACCTGTTACCTCGGCACGCGCGATACGCTGCATGACTGGGGCTATGGCTGCGGAACCTGCCCGGCCTGCGACCTGCGCGCGAAGGGCTATGCAATGTACCGGGCGCGATAGCGCAGCATTGCCGGTATGCCCGCGCCTGCGGTACAATTGGCGCGAATCCACGGGACTGTCCGTGCGATAGGGAGGACATCATGGCCAAGCTGCGGCACATCGGCGTTACCGTTCCCGACATGGAGGCGGCGGCGCAGTTCTACGAGAAGACATTCGAGATGGAGCGGGTGTTCGAATCACCCATCGTCATCATGCTGTCCGACGGTATCGTCAGCCTCGCGATCCTGAAGTTCAAGACGGACGAGCAGGCCGGCGACGAACGCGGCAAGGATTTCCACGGGCTGCACCATATGGGGTTCGTCGTCGATGACCTCGACAAATACCAGAAGACAATCGAGCAGAACGGCGGCAAGTATCACATGCTGGTGCCCGGCGCGCCGCGGGACGCGACAGAGGTGAAATTCCGCGATCCCAACGGCGTGGTCTTCGACATCGTCAGTCAGAAATACGCCGCCAAGGCCTGGGGCGTTCCCGAAAGCGCCATGTAACCGCCTGAAACGCCACCGGCGGCACATCGCCGCCTGAACCGGGAAAGCCGCCTTGTCCGACTCCACCGTATCCGGGCGCGTGGCGGGCTATGCCTGGATCCGCCTTGTCCTGTCGCTGACCTTGCTGACGATGGGTGGATCCGGGATGTACGCCGCCATCGTCACGCTGCAACCGATCGCACTGGAATTCGGCGCGTCGCGGTCCGGCGCATCGCTGCCCTATTTCCTGAACACGCTGGGCTACGGGCTGGGCGGCGTGATAATGGGCCGCTGGTCCGACCGGGCGGGAATCATGGTCCCGGCGCTGTTCGGCGGAATCTGCCTTGGCGGCGGGTTCCTTCTGGCGACGCAGGCGTCGTCGCTGCTGTCCTTCGCCATGATCCACGGGCTGCTGATCGGCTTCCTGGGCGCGTCGGCCTTTTTCGCTCCGCTGGTCGCTGATATATCGCACTGGTTTATCCAGCGGCGCGGGCTAGCGGTGGGTATCGTCATCAGCGGCAGCTATTTCGCCGGTGCGGTCTGGCCGCCGGTCCTGCAGTATTTCATCGACCTGTATGGCTGGCGCGATACCTATTTCGGTGTCGGGGTATTCTGTATGGCGCTAACGGTGTTGCTCGCGCCGTTCCTGTATCCCAAATACAGGGCGCCGGCGGAAACCGGCGCAGCGGCGGCGCCGCTGGCAGTGCGGCCGCTCGGCTTCGCACCGGGCCAGTTGCAGTGCCTGCTCTGTATTGCCGGAATCGCCTGCTGCGCCGCCATGGCGATGCCACAAGTGCATCTGATTTCTTATGCGGGGGATCTGGGATTCACCGCCGTGCACGGCGCGCAGATGCTGTCGCTGATGCTGGCCTGCGGGATCGTCAGCCGCCTGACCTCGGGCTGGATTTCCGATCGGATCGGCGGGCTCAAGACGCTGATGCTGGGGTCCTTCCTGCAGATGGTTGCGCTTGCCGTTTTCATTCCTGTCAACAGCCTGCAGGGGTTGTATCTGGCCGCGGCGTTTTTCGGCCTGACCCAGGGCGGCATCGTGCCGTCCTATGCGATGATCGTGCGGGGCTATTTCCCGGCGGGCGATGCCGGCAGCCGCACCGGCGTGGTGCTGCTGTTCACCCTGATCGGCATGGCGGTCGGCGGCTGGATGGCGGGGGCGATCTACGACCTCACCGGCTCCTACGATGCGGCCTTCATAAACGCCATCGGCTTCAATATCCTGAACCTCCTCATTGCGGGAATTCTGGTGCGGCGCGCGTCGAGTTGCATTCTCTCGCTCAGCCGGGCGTGACCCTCGATGATGCGCCAATGGCTCAAATTCAGCGTTATCGGCTTCGGGACGCTGGTCGGGCCGCTCGACAGCGCCGTCAATATCGCCTTTCCCGACATTACCAGCGACCTGGATATTCCGCTGCCGTCGATCCAGTGGGTCGTCATCTGCTACGTGCTGACCTATGCCAGCCTGCTGCTGGTATTCGGCCGGCTGGGCGACCTGTTCGGGCATCAGCGCGTATTCCGCTACGGGCTGGCGCTCTGCGCCGTTTCCTTCCTGTTCTGCGCCTGGGCGCCGGAACTGGAATGGCTGCTGGTCGCCCGGGTGCTGCAGGGGGTGGGGACGGCGATGGTCATCAGTTGCGGCCCGGCGCTGGCCACCGGGCTGTTCGACGAAACCATGCGGGCGCGCATGCTGGGGGCCTATACGGTAGTCTTCGGGCTGGGCGCGGCCATCGGCCCGTCGCTGGGCGGGCTGCTGGTTGAAACCTGGGGCTGGCCCGCGGTGTTCTGGTTCCGCTTCCCGATCTCCGTAATCGTGTTGGTCCTGTCCTTCTTTCTGCACATGCCGGTACGCGAGCGCGCGACGGGCGCCTTCGACCTGATGGGGGCGGTTCTGCTGGTGCTGTCGCTGGGACTGCTGTTGTTCCTGCTCAGCCAGTTGCGCGGCGCCGGGCTGCCGCCGCTGGCGATGGCGCTGCTGGGCGCGGGCACGCTTGCGGCCTTTGCCTGGTTCGTGGTCCATGAACGCCGCGTGCCGGCGCCGATCATCGTGCTGGGCGTGTTCCGCAATGTCGATTTCACGCTGGTGAACCTGACCAATATCGCCGTCAACCTGACCGCCTTTTCCATCATGCTGCTGGTGCCGTATTACCTGACCCGCGCCACCAGCCTGCCGATCACCGCTTCCGGAGTGATCCTCGCCTGCGGCGGGTTCGGCACGATCCTGGCGGCGCAACTGGGCGGCAATCTGGCGCACCGGGTCGGCGCCAGCCGGATCGCCCTGGCCGGCGGCATGTGCGTCGCAATGAGCGTCTTCGGTATCGGGTTCTGGCCTTACGATGCGCCGGCGGCGGTGATGGTGGGCGCCCTGATCCTGAATGGCATCGGGCTCGGCCTGTTCCAGGTGTCGTGCCTCGACCTCGTGACGGCGGTGCTGCCGCGCGCCGACCGCGGCGTCGCCGGAAGCCTCGTCATGGTCACCCGCACCGTCGGCGTCATGCTGGGGGCGAGCCTGTTGTCGCTGCTATTCGTAACGATGGAGCAGGGGGCAGCGGCAGGGGGTGCGGAAAACGCCTTCCTGTCCGGATTCCAGTCGACCTTCCGTTACACCGGCGGATTACTGGCCCTGTTCCTGCTGGCCAGTTGCCTGCGGCCGCGACTATGGTTTGCCCGCATCGGTTAGATCAGGTCGAGTTTGGTTGGAAGCGCCTTTTTGCGGGCTCCATTTAACAGGCTGCGGAAAAACGCAATATTGCGGCCCCTTTCCGCTTGGGACCAGG
>JBBDQU010000058.1 GCA_040905865.1 Alphaproteobacteria bacterium | reverse complement strand
AACATGTCAACGATGTATCCGGTCTATTCTGTAATCAATCTATCCGGTTCGGACCTCACCCTGCCCTCTCCTCCCCAGAGGAGAGGGTTCTAAAAGTAAAGTGGCGGGAGCCGCTGTTTGCCCCCTCTCTACCCCCCGGGGGTGGAGAGGGTCGGGGTGAGGCGGGGGCGCTCAGATTGCCCTGTCACCCAGGGCTTTCGCGATATCCGCCACGATCTTCCGCAATCCGTCCTGCAGGGCAAGGCTCAGCGCCCTGGAGAACACTTCCTCCGTCGCAAAAAAGTCGGCGGCGCCGACGGAATGTCCTTCGTAGCTGCGGTCCATCTTCTCGTTGCCGATCCGGGCCCGCAACATCACCAGCCCCTTTGTCCTGATATTGGCGCTGCTGTGCAGAAGCACGACCGTGCCCGTGACAAGCAGGGAGCTGGCGGCGGATGCCGGTGCGTTCACCACATTGACGCGATAGCCGGCTTTCTCCAGTTCCCACTTCAACCCGTTTGTCACCCAATCGCTGACGTTGCCGGAGGAGACGACATCCGCGGTTTCCACGCCGAAACTGTGGCTGACCTGCCCGACGATTTCCTTTTCCGCTCTCTGGTCATCGAAGCGTACGATCGTCACCAGCGGCGCATCGGCCCTGGCGGTGGCGGTCGCCGGCGCATCGGCCGCCGCGCCGCCCGATTCCGGTTTTGGCGGATAGGTAAGATTCGCCTGCCGGTCCTCGAAGGCGCAGGCGGAAACCGAAAGCGCGGCGAGAAAAGCCAGGGCGCTGGATGTTATCGGCATTTTCATGAGGTCATGTCCAATCAGGATAATCTGCTGTCTTCCACATTACTGCAAACTCTCGATGGCAACGCAACCGAACATTGCGCGCGGGATGCCGCCGTCGCCCCCTCACCCTGCCCTCTCCCCCATAGGGGGCGAGGGTTCAAGAAGTAAAAGGGGGGAGCCGCCATCTGCTCCCTCTCTACCCCCCGGGGGTGGAGAGGGTCGGGGTGAGGCGGGGGTTTGGCGCCCTAGGCGGTGAACGCCTGGATGCCGGTCATCGCGCGGCCGAGGATGAGGGCGTGTATGTCGTGGGTGCCTTCCAGCGTGTTGATGACCTCCATGTTCACCATGTGGCGGATGACGTGGTATTCGTCGGAAATGCCGTTGGCGCCGTGCATGTCGCGGGCCAGGCGGCTGATGTCCAGCGCCTTGCCGGTGCAGTTGCGCTTGACCAGCGAAATCATTTCCGGCGTCACCCGGCCCTCGTCGCGCAGCCGGCTGATGCGCAGGCAGGATTGCAGGCCGAGCGCGATTTCCGTCTGCATGTCGACCAGCTTTTTCTGGACCAGCTGGTTGGCGGCCAGCGGGCGGCCGAACTGGGTGCGGTCCACGGTGTAGTCCCGCGCCGCCCGCCAGCAGAATTCCGCCGCCCCCATCGCGCCCCAGCAGATGCCGAAGCGCGCGTTGGTCAGCGCCGAGAGCGGCGCGCCGAGGCCCTTCGCCTTCGGCAGCACGTTGGCGTCCGGCACCATGACCTCGTCCATCATGATGAACCCGGTGGAGGAGGCCCGCGCCGCGACCTTGCCCTCGATCTTCGGCGTATCCAGCCCCTTCATTCCGCGTTCCAGCAGGAAGCCGCGCACCACGCCGTCGTCATCCTTGGCCCAGACCAGCAGCACATGGGCGAGCGGCGAATTGGTGATCCACTGCTTCGTGCCGGACAGCCTGTAGCCGCCGTCCACCTTCTTCGCCCGCGCCTGCATGGCGCCCGCGTCGGAGCCGTGATTGGGTTCGGTCAGCCCCATGCAGCCGATCAGTTCGCCCTCGCGCAGCCCGGGCAGGAAGCGTTCCTTCTGTTCGTCGGAGCCGTAGACGTGAATCGGCGCCATGACCAGCCCGGTCTGCACCCCCACCGCCGAGCGGAAGCAGGTGTCTACATATTCCAGTTCCCGGCAGATCAGCCCGTAGGAGACGAAGCCGATCCCGGCGCAGCCGTAATCCGGCAGGGTCGCGCCGAGGAACCCCATGCCGCCGAAGGTCTTCATCAGTTCCGGATCGAAGCTTTCGTTCCGGTTCCAGTCGACGATCAGAGGCATCAGCTCGGCGCGCGCGAAATCGCGCGCCGAGTCCTGGATCATGCGCTCCTCCTCGCTGAGCTGATCCGCCAGCAGCAGCGGATCCTGCCAGTCGAAGCGTGCTTCACTCATATGCGGGCGGCCCTACACCCGTTCGAGGATGATCGCGGTTCCCTGGCCGATGCCGACGCAGAGCGTCGCCAGCGCGTAACGGCCGCCGACGCGCTCCAGCTGGCGGGCCGCCGTCAGCGCGATGCGCGGGCCGGAGGCGCCGAGCGGATGGCCGACGGCGATCGCGCCGCCGTTCATGTTCACCCGGCTGTCGTCATCGGCGAGGCCGAGCCCCTTGAGGCAGCCCAGCACCTGGGCGGCGAAGGCCTCGTTGATTTCGATGACGTCCAGATCCTTCAGCGTCAGCCCGGCGCGTTCCAGCGCCAGCTGTGTCGCCGGCACCGGTCCCATGCCCATGATGCGGGGCGACACGCCGCTCGAGGCGCTGGCGATGATCCGCGCCAGCGGCTTCGCGCCCGCGCGTTCGCCCGCCTTCAGGCTGCCGACGAGGGTCGCGACCGCGCCGTCGTTGATGCCCGACGCGTTGCCGGCCGTGGTGACGCCGCCTTCATACAGCGGGCGCAGTTTGGCCAGTCCTTCCAGGTTGGTCTCCGGCCGGGGGTGTTCGTCCTCGGCCAGCGCGATTTCCGGCGTCTTGCGGGTCGCGGCGATCTTCACCGCCGTGATCTCGTCGTCGAAAAAGCCGGCTTCCTTGCCCGCCTTGTATTTCATCTGCGAGGCATAGGCGAACCTGTCGGAGGATTCGCGGGTGATCTGGAAGTCCGAGGCGATATTGTCGGCGGTCTGCGGCATGGTTTCCCAGCCGTATTCCTTCTTCAGCGCCTTGTTCGGGAAGCGGTCGCCGATGGCGGAATCATAGGCGTCGATCTTGGTGCTGTAGGCGGTTTCGGCCTTGCCGACGACGGTCGGCGCGCGGGTCATGCTTTCCACGCCGCCGGCGACGAACAGCTCGCCCTCGCCGACCGTGGTGGCGTGCGCGGCGGAAATGATCGCGCTGAGCCCGCTGGCGCAGTTGCGCTGGATCACCTGGCCCGGCACCTCGATGGGCAGCCCGGCGATCAGCCCGGCATGGCGCGCGACGCAGCGGCTGTCCTCGCCGGCCTGGTTGCCGCAGCCGACGATCACGTCGCTGATGTCCCTGCCATCGAACGGGGTCGCCGCCAGCGCGTCGCGGATGACGCCGCCCAGCATGTCGTCCGGCCGGACCGGCGACAGCATGCCGGCGTGGCGTCCGAACGGGGACCGTTTGCCGCCGTAAAGATATGCATCAAGCATCGAAATTCTCCCTTTGTCTCGAAACCCCTTCGGGGATCATGTGTTTGGCGTCAACAGCGACACGCCCAGCCTGGCCCGGCGGATCAGCCACGGGTTGGGCCGGTAGCGGGGGTCGCGGTATAGGCCGTGAATTGCCTCCAGTATCCTCAAAATCCTGTCCGGTCCGATCCGGTCGCCGAATGTCAGCGGACCATACGGGTAATTAAGCCCCAGAGTCACGGCCTTGTCGATATCGTCGGGCGCGGCGACGCCGAGCTGCGCCACCGAACAGCCGACATTGCAGATCATCGCGACGATCCGCTGGGCGACAAAGCCCGGCCCGTCGCGCACCACGGTCGCGGGCACGCCGTCGCCGCTCAGCGCGCCATGCGCCGCGTCGCGGAAGGCGGGGTCGGTAATCGGCGTCGTCATCAGCGTCCGCCGGCGGCCGAAGCCGATCAGCGTATCGACGGCGACCGTGCGTTTCGCATCCAGCCCCTGATCGACGGCGCAGGTCGTCGCGTCGTCGCCGACGGGCGTGACGATAATGACCGAATCCGGCCCCGGCGTTTCACCCTCATCCAGCCTGGCGCCGACTTCCTTCAGCACCGCGAGCACGGCGTCGCGGCCTTCGGGCTCCGCGCCGCTGACCCAGACGGGACGGCCGTCATAGGCGGGAGCGGGCGCTTCCTCCGGCTCCACGGCCTTGCCGTCCCTGTATTCATAGAATCCCGCATCGGTCTTGCGGCCCAGCCGCCCGGCCCTGGTGCGCGCCTCCATCATCATGGCGGGGCGGAAGCGGGGCTCGTCGAACGCCTGCCGGTAGATCAGCACGGTTGCCGGGTGGGTCACGTCCAGCCCGGTCAGGTCCATGAGCTGGAACGGCCCCATCCGGAACCCCGCGCCGTCGCGCATGATGCGGTCGATCGAGACGGTGTCGGCAATGCCTTCCTGCACCATGTGCGCCGCCTCGATATTGAAGCCGCGCCCGACCTGGTTGACCAGGAAGCCCGGCGCGTCGTTGACCCGCACCGGTTCGCGCGTCATCCGCCGGCCGATCTTCATCAGCGCCTCGCAGACCCATTCCTCGGTCAGCACCCCGGCGATCACCTCCACCAGCGGCATCAGCGGCACCGGATTGAAGAAATGGAAGCCGGCGACGCGCTCCGGATGTTTGCAGCCCGACGCGATGGTCGTGACCGACAGGGAGGAGGTGTTGCTGGCGATGATCGCGTCCTCGCGGACGATGGTTTCCAGCTCGCCCAGCACCTTGTGCTTGACCTCCAGGTTCTCGACGATCGCCTCGATCACCGCGTCGCATTCGGCGAAATCCTGCATGCCGGAAACGGTTTCGACCCGCGCCAGCGCGGCGGCGGCTTCATCCGCCGTCATGCGGCCGCGTTCCGCCGCGCGGCCGAACATGCTGCCGATAAAGGCATGCGCGTCTTTCGCGACATCGGCGTTGGCGTCGAACAGCCGGACCCGCATGCCGCCGGCCGCCGCGACCTGGGCGATGCCTCGCCCCATCGCGCCCGCGCCGAGCACGCCGATCAGATACGGGTCGTTGTTCGGGTCATTCGGCATTGTCACTCTCACCTGTCGTTTTTCTGAATATGAACGGCGCGGAATGTAGCCACCCCGCTTGGTGCAGCGCAACACGTTTTGCCCCGTATCAGAAAATGCGCGGGAGACGCGCGTCAGGCGACCTCGATGGCGTCGCTGTCATCGCCGGTTCCGGCATCCGCCACGGGAAGCATGGCGGGTGCCGTTCCGTGATAGCCCGCCCTGTTCCTCGCGTCCTGGATGGACCGGATGTTTTGGACAAGGATGCGCAGCACGCCTGCCAGGAACGGGTCCAGCGCCGCCAGTTTCTTCTGGAAAGGGGCTTCGGAAATCACGATGCAGACGGCCGGTTCGGAAACAATGGCCGTCGCCATACGGGGCTGGTCGTCGATCAGGGCCATTTCACCGAAAATGCCGCCGGCGCCGACGCTGCCCAGCAGGATGTCCTCCCGGTCCACGCACCTGTAGAACTCGACCCTGCCGCGCTGCACGATATAGGCGCGATTGCCGACGTCGCCTTCCCGAAAGATCGTCGCGCCCCGGGGAAATACCGTGCGCTCCAGAACCTGCAGCCCGGCCGACCGAGACGGCGAAAAACCCATCGTTGCGATACCACCCTGTAACGCGCTCCGGCATCGGGCCGACGGCGCGCGGTCAGTATCCGCAACCCTGCTTAACGATCCGTTAAAGTTTGGCCCTGATCGGGCCGGCGAATGGTCGCCGGTCAGGTTTCGAGGACGACGACCACCTGGCCTTCGGAAACCGCCTCGCCTTCCTCGACGGCGAATTCGACGATCGAACCGTCCTCGGTCGCCAGGACCGGAATTTCCATTTTCATCGATTCGATGATCATCAGGACATCGCCTTCGGAAACGGCATCACCGACTTTCGTCTCGATTTTCCAGACCGTCCCCGTCACTTCCGATTCGACGTCTTCGCGCGCCATGGGCTTCTCCTGACTTCCCCGTTAATCCCGAAATTTCCGGCATGACCGTAAACCGCCCCTGCCGGAACCGGGACGGAATCAAGGACGCGAATGTGTTTCGCGGCCCCGAAAATGTCAACCGCGCGGATCAAATCGACATATCGGTATTGTCAAAACCGGGCATTGATGCTGAAAATATCCTTCTCGCCTTCGTAAATTCCCGCGAACCAAACGTTCAGAAAGGTCGGTCCCCAATGGCCACGGCATTCTATGACAGTCTGCGTCCCCTCTTCCGCCCCCAATCCATCGCGATCCTGGGCGCGTCCGAAGAACCGGGCCGTATCGGGGGACGACCGGTCCAGTACCTGAAGGATTTCGGATTCAAGGGAAAGATCTATCCCGTCAATCCGAACCGGGAAACGATCCAGGGGCTGAAGGCCTATGGGTCGATCAAGGATATCAAGGGCCCGGTGGACCAGGCCATCATGGCGGTGCCCGCGCGCTTCGCCATCGAGGTGGCGGAGGAATGCGCCGCCAAGGGCGTCAAGTCCATCGTCGCCTTCACCTCCGGTTTCGCGGAAATGAACGAGGAAGGCCAGGCGATGCAGCAGCGCCTGACGGATATCGCCAATGAATCGGGCATGCGGATCCTGGGCCCCAACTGCCTTGGCATCTTCAGCGGGCGGGAAAGTTCGTGGTCGACCTTTTCCTCCTCCATCGAGATGGGCCGGCCGCGCGACGGCGGCGTCGGAATCGCCAGCCAGAGCGGCGCGTTCGGCGCGCATATCTTCTCGCTGGCGCGCGAGCGCGGCGTCGGCTTCAGCTACTGGGCGACGACCGGCAATGAATGCGACGTCGCCTTCGCCGATTGCGTCCGCTTCATGGCGGAAGACGACGGCACCGACGTGATCCTGGGCTATATGGAAGGCTGCCGCGACGTGGACCGGCTGTACGACGCCTTCGAATACGCCCATGCGCAAAAGAAGCCCATCGTGATGATGAAGGTCGGCAATTCGGATATCGGCGCCCATGCGGCCGCATCGCATACCGCCTCGCTCGCGGGCTCGGACGATGTCTATGAGGCCGTATTCCGGCGCTTCAATGTCTACCGGGCGCGCACCGCGCGCGAACTGGTCGATATCGGCTATGCCTGTTCCTTCGGCCAGTACCCGAAGGGCAACCGGCTGGGCATCGTCACGATTTCCGGCGGCGCCGGGGTGCTGATGGCCGACGCGGCGGCGGAAGTGGACCTGGACGTCGCCCCGATGCCGGAAAAGACCCAGAAGAAGCTGAAGGAACTGATCCCCTTCGCCGGCACGCGCAACCCGGTCGACACCACGGCCAGCTTCTATAACGACTGGTCGCTGCTGACCAAGAATTTCGACGCGATGCTGAGCGAGGGCAATTACGATTCCATCGCCTCTTTCTTCACCAGCTTCGCCTATTCCGACGGGCTGACAAAGAACACGATCGACGCGATCAGGCCGATCCGCGAGAAATTCCCGGACCGGCCGATGGCGCTGTCGATCTTCGGCAAGCCCGACAACCTGCGCAAGTTCGAAGCCGACGGCATCCTGGCGTTCGAGGATCCGGCGGAGACGATCTACGCGCTGGCGGCGCTGAACCGGCTGCGTATCGGTTTCGAGAAGGCCCTGCCGAAACCGCCGGCAATCCCGGCCAAGACACCGAAAATGCCGGCGAAGACCCTGAACGAGTACGAGGCGAAGCGGCTGATGAAGCGGGCCGGGATTCCGTCCGGCAAGGAAAGCCTGGTGCAGAGCGCCAGTGACGCCGCGGCGGCGGCGGCGAAAATCGGCTTCCCCGTCGTCATGAAGATCGTTTCGCCGGACATTCTGCACAAGACCGAAATCGGCGGGGTGAAGCTGAACCTCGATTCGCAGGCCGCGGTGCGCAAGGCCTACGCCGAAATCATCGCCAACGCGAAGAAAGCGGCGCCGAACGCGAAGATCGACGGCGTGCTTGTCGCGCAGATGGTGAAGGGCGGCGTGGAAACCATCCTCGGCACCTTTACCGACCCGACCTTCGGGCCGGTCGTGATGTTCGGTCTTGGCGGCATCTTCGCCGAGGTCCTGAAGGACATCACCTTCCGGGTCGCGCCGTTCGGCGTTCGCGAAGCCTCGCAGATGATCCAGGAAATCAAGGGCAGCGCCATGCTGAAAGGCGCGCGCGGCGCCCCGCCGGCGGATGTGCAGGTCCTCGCCAAGGCGCTGTCGGCCCTGTCGATCTTCGCCGTCGCCAATGCCGACCGGCTGGAAAGCATCGACATCAACCCCTTCCTGGTCATGGAAAAAGGCAAGGGCGGCGTCGCGCTGGACGCCCTGCTGGTGCCGCGCCGGGGCTGACACTCACGCGGCAGGACATCGGCCCTGGATCAGGGCACAATAACCGGAATATAACGGGCGTTGTCCGCCATATTCCGGTCACATATTTGCGATACCGTTTGTTTCGGATTATTCTGGACACAACATAACAAACATGTGGCGGAATAATCCGCCCGAGATAAAGGAACAGGATTGGTATCATCTCTCAAGCGGCCTCACGGGGCCGCGTCCAGCTCAGGCGTGGGCGAAACAAGCGACCCGGCGTCAGGCGGCAGGGGTGATGCCCGCGAATGGTTTCGCGTTCTGCAGCCCTACCGTAGCGCCAGCACGTTACGCAGTCTTGGCCAGCTATGCGCAACAGCGATTCCACTGATAACCCTGTGGGTCGCGACCATGGTCGCCGTTCATTACGGTTACTGGGCGGCGCTGCTGCTGTCGGTGCCGACGGCTTTCTTCCTCGTGCGGCTGTTCATGATCCAGCACGATTGCGGCCACCGCTCGTTTTTCCGGTCGCGGTTGGCCAACGACCTGCTGGGCCATGTCATCGGCATTTTCACGCTGACGCCGTTCATCTACTGGCGCAAGGCCCATGCCATACATCATTCCACCTCGGGCAATCTCGACCAGCGCGGGATCGGCGATCTGGACGTGCTGACCGTGCGGGAATACCAGGCGCTTCCGGCCTGGCGGCGCTGTCTTTACAGGCTGTACAGAAACCCGCTCGTTCTTTTCGGCATCGGGCCGATTTACCTGTTCGTCGTAAAATTCCGGCTGCCGATAGACATGCTGCGCCTGCGCAAGGGCACGCTGCCCAGCGTCCTGGCGACCAATTTCGGGATCGCGGCGACTATCGTCACGCTGGGCGTATTGCTGGGCTTCGGCGATTTCTTCCTGGTCCAGGCGCCGGTTACCCTGCTTTCCTGCGCCATCGGCACCTGGCTGTTTTATGTCCAGCATCAGTTCCGCGACACCTACTGGGCGCGTGACGACAACTGGGATTTCCACACCGCGGCGGTCGCCGGCAGCAGCTATTACGTCATGCCCCGCTGGTTGCAATGGCTGACGGCGAATATCGGTATCCACCATATCCACCATCTCTCCAGCAGGATTCCGAACTACCGGCTGAACGAATGCCTGAAGGACTTTCCGGAACTGGGACAGGTGAACCGGCTGACAATCTGGGACAGCGTGAAATGCGCGCGCCTCACGCTATGGGACGAAGCCACGCAGAAACTGATCAGCTTCCGGGCGCTGTCCGGGCGCTAATATAGCGCGTTGAGCGCCAGCACGGCGCCGATGGCCGTGCCCGCCAGCAGGATGACGGCGCCATAGAGCAGCCGCACCGGCCGTATTCCCCAGGCCAGCACAGCCCTGACGATCCGCAGCCAGGTGTCCTGTACCGGCGGGCAGAAGAAGATAACCGCCGCCAGCGCCGAGGGCATCGCGGCGAACAGGAAGCCGAGACTGTAGGAATCCGTCGCCGCGAGAATCCCGCCATAGATCGCCGGGTAGGTCATCATCGCGACGCTGGTGAAGGACAGCACCGTCCCGGTGACGCCGCCGACCCGGCCCGCCGGCGCCAGCGCGGCAATTTCCGACAGCAGCAGCCCGTGCCAGCTCAACCCGGTGACATTGTACAGGATCGCGACGCCGAGAATGGCGCCGTAGCTCCAGGAGGCGTCGTAAAACCCGGTCAGTATCGCCGCCAGGGCGCCGAAGGCCCCGATCAGTCCGAGCGCGATACGGGCCGGCAGGATCGTGCTGCCGATCCAGCCCCACAGGATCCGCGCCGCGACGGCGGAGAAACTGGCGATGGCGAACAGGACGCCCGCATCCTTCTCGCTGAACGTCAGCCCGTCGATGAGATACAGGATGAAAAACCCGGAAAAGATCGACTGCAGCCCGCCAAACGCGAACGCGCCAAACGAAAGGTCGCGCAGTTTCGGTGTCGACGCGACCAGTTTCAGCGTATCCGACACGCCGGAAACGGTCAGTTTCTCGTCCGGTTTGCGGTCATTGTCGAAATACGCGCGGAACGGCTGCAGCGCCAGCGCCACCGAATATACGATCAGCCCCGTCACGAAGGCGGTGCCGAAGGCGTCCAGATGGATCGAGCCGCCCAGGACAGCGACATAGAAGCCGACTCCCAGCAGCGACGGAATCATCAGCCCGCCGATCAGGCTGCCGACGGGAACGCCCGTCTGCTTGACCGAAAAGACGACCGGCGCAAGGTGCCGGGGACAGAACCGCGCGAGGATGTGCGAACTGGCCGGAGTCGATACCGCGCCCGCGCCCAGCAGGATCGCGCCGATCGGGTATAGCCAGACAATGCCGCTGGCGATGACGAACACGCTGCCGCCCATCAGGATCAGGCAGACCTGGCTGACCCGCAACGCGCCGAAGCGGATGATGAAGCCGCCGCAGGACATCGCGGCCACGATGGCGGTCAGGTTCTGGATCGACAGGTAGAGCCCGAGCCAGGCGCGGGAAATGCCGAAATCCTCCGCCACCCGGTCGGCGAGGATCGGCAGGGTCATCTGGCACACATAGGAAAACGCCTGCTGGACCAGCATCGCGACCGTCGCCAGCGTCAGGACGATGCGCCAGTCCAGTTTCTCCAGCTTCATCGGAAGCTGAGTTTCTTGAGCCGTTCCATCACCTGGTCGAATATCTGGATGTTGACCTCGACCAGCATGCCCGGCGTGACCTTTTCGGGGGGATCGAGCAGCCGGATATAGACCGGAACGCGCTGCACCGCCTTGCCGGCATTGTCGTAACCGCCGGCATCCCAGGCCATCTGCGCGGTCGTGACGCTGCCGACGCGCATGACCGTGCCGGTGAAGTCGTCAAAGGGATAGGCGTCTATGTCGATCTCGACCATCTGCCCGACCTCGATATAGCGAAGCTGGCTTTCCTCGATATTGGCCTCGATCCAGAAATTTTCCGGGTCATGCAGCAGAATGATGGGGTCGCTTTCGTTGACGGTTTCGCCCTTGTGCTTGAAGATATTATCGACGACCCCGTTGATCGGGCTGGCGATAAACATCTGGCGGCGTTTTTCCTCCTCTTCCCTGATCTGAACCCCGATTTTCTGGACGGTTTTTCTGGAAATTTCCAGTTCCGCCGCAATCACGTCCAGATCGGACCGGGATGCGCGGATTTGCGCGAGTTCCCGGTCCGCGACGCGGATCCTGGCGGCGGAAACCTTGAGCTGTCCCTCGAATTCAAGCGTCGAGTCCTGATCCTGTTCCAGGGTTTTCGGGGACAGCAGCTTCTTGTCGTACAGGAGCCGTGACCGGTTCAGGTTCTTTCGCGCGAGATTGAGACGGTCGTCGATTGCCCGGTATTCGACCCGGAGCGCCGCGATTTCCGCCAGCTTGGTCGCGATTTTCGATTCCAGGTTCTGCTCGAGCGCGTCTTTTTCGGCCGTCAGCCTGGCGCTCCGCGCGATTTCCCGCTCAAGGTCGATTTTCAGCGCTTCGATCCGCAGCCGTTCCACCTCGGATTCCAGCGAGACCAGCAGGGTGCCGACTTCCACCCTGTCGCCTTCCCTGACATGGATTTCGGCGATATTGGCGTCGATCCGGCTGGCCAGCGTCGTCATGGTCGTCTTGATCCGCGCATCGAATTCGTACACATGCGTGATCCAGTGAAAAATTTCATATGAAATTACCGAAATCAAAAGTATTGCTGCTATTGCGGCAATAATACGCAGCTTTATACTTTTCAGCATTTCATCCAGATCTTGTTCTTATTAAGAACCGGGATCCGGCCCGGCCATCTGGCGAAATCGTAGCAACTAAAACAGGCTATTGAAACCGGACATGCATCAGCCGCCGTTAATCGCATTGGCGATGCGGCGGCGGACATCGGCCGGCTGGGCGCTGACCGCGTCGGCGAGCCGGCGCAATTCACAGCGCAGGCTGTGCACCTGGTCGAGCAACGGCAGGATGACATCCATCGCATCCTCGCCGATATCCAGGTCGGAGCGGAATTCCTCGATCAGGCGGATCCGGGCGACATCGATCTCCCGGTAGCGGTAGCCGCCGCCCTCGCGCAACGGCGCGATCCAGCCGCGCGCGATCCAGACATGCAGCGTTTCCCGCCGCAGGCCGACGAAATCCAACAGTATTTCGTGTTCGCTTCGCATCGTTTCAGCGCCCCTTTCCGCCGCGCGGGTCATAGGCATGGTCCTTCGCCCATTCTTCCATGAAGCCGCGCAGCCTGTCGTCCGGTTTCGCCGGGAGCACCACCCGCAATGTCACGAAATGGTCGCCCGCCGGCCGCCCGCCGGCCGCGGGAACGCCCTTGCCCCGCAGGCGCAGCGTATCGCCGCTGTTCGAACCGGCCGGGATTGTCATGGTCACCGTCCCGCCGACCGTCGGCACGGGAATTCTCGCGCCCAGCACCGCTTCATGCAGCCCCACGTCGAGTTCGCTGCGGATATCGTTGCCGTCACGCCGGAAGGTGGCGTGCGCGCCGACATGCACCTCGATCAGCGCATCGCCGGCCGCGCCGCCGCCATGCCCGGACATGCCCTTGCCGCGCAGGCGCAGCATCTGGCCGTCGCGCTGGCCCGGCGGGATCGCGATATCGAGGGTCTTGCCGTCCGGCATCGTCACCCGTTTCTTCGCGCCGAGCACCGCCTCCTCGAAGGCGATATCGAGCGAATAGCGGACATCGCCGCCGCGCATGCGAAACCCGCCCTGCCCGTCGCCGCCGGCCCCGCCGCGCGTCCGGGCGCCGAACAGGTCGGAAAAGATATCGCCGAAATCCGCATAGCCGGCGTCGGACTGATAGGGATGCGCGCCGGGATCGGACGCGTATTCGCGGTAATAGCCGTGCTGGCGTTCATTGCCCTGGGCGTCGATCGCGCCCGAATCGTATTGTTTGCGCTTTTCCGGGTCGGACAGGATCCCGTAAGCGCTCTGCACCCTCTTGAAGGTCTCCTCGGCCTTCGCGTCGCCCGGGTTCAGGTCCGGGTGGTATTTCTTGGCCATCGCCCGGTAGGCCTTGCGGATTTCCTCCGCGGTCGCGGTCCTGCCCACGCCGAGCGCATCGTACAACTCGTCAGACACCCTTTCGCTCCTTCGTTCCCCATGCCGGCGCACTGACTGTCGGACTGAATCGGCATGGATCGACGGTTCGCGACAGGGAATGTCCGCTGGCCCCATAGAAATGGTAGGCTCGTATGGGTATTTTCAAGACTGGTGCGCCATTCTGCGGCGCTCCGGCGCAGAATGGCGGCAGCATGACGGATATCCACAACCCGTATCCCATTCCCGGACACCGGCCCCGCCGGACTCCGCCAGGCGCCCCGCCCGGCACGCTGGTCGCCGACCCGGCCGCGGCGCGACCCGCCATCGCGCTCATCGCCTATGGACCCGATGCGATCGTGGAGGAACAGGACGTCGCGATCGCGGACATCGACGGGCTGCGCGAGACGCACCCCGTCCTGTGGCTGGATGTTTCCGGCCTTGGCGACGTCAAAACGATGCAGGATCTGGGGACAAAATTCGGGCTCCACAATCTGGCGCTGGAGGACGTGCTGAACGTGCACCAGCGGCCCAAGATCGAGGAATACGACAACCACCTGTTCATCGTCTGCCGCATGCCGCACAGCGATAGCGCCCTGGAGACGGAACAGGTCAGCTTCTTCCTGGGCAAGGATTTCGTCATCACCCTGCAGGAACGGCCCGGCGACTGTTTCGAGCCGGTCCGCAGCCGGCTGCGGAACAAACGCGGCCGCATTCGCGCCGCCGGCAACGATTACCTGATCTATGCGCTGCTGGACGCGGTGACGGACGCATTCTTCCCGGTTCTGGAATCGATCGGCGAGCAGATCGGCGCCGTGGAAGAGGAAATCATGGCCGACCCGATGCCCGACGACGTGCACCGGATTCACGCCCTGAAACGCGATCTGCTGACGGTGCGCCGCGCCGTCTGGCCCCAGCGCGAGATGCTGAGCGCGATGATCCGGGATGAAAACAGCCTGATTCAGGAACAGACCAAGCTGTACCTGCGCGACTGTTTCGACCATACTTTCCAGCTTATCGACCTGATCGAGACCTATCGCGAAATCGTCAGCGACCTGACCGATATCTTCCTGTCGGCCCAGAACACGCGCATGAACGAGGTCATGAAGGTGCTGACGGTGATCGCCACGATTTTCATGCCGCTGACGCTGATCAGCAGTATTTACGGCATGAATTTCGACCCGGATGCGTCGCCGTGGAACATGCCGGAGCTGCGTTCCGCCTTCGGCTATCCCGCCACCGTCGCGGTGATGGTTGCCATCGCCGCCGGAATGCTGGCCTGGTTCCGCAAACGCGGCTGGGTCGGCCGTCGCCGCCGCCGGAAAAAGCGGTTTCGCACAAAACTGCAGAGGCGCTCCCCATGATACCCGGCCTGAAACGCTACAAAGTGAGTCGCTACAACCTGATTCGCTACGTGCCCTTCACCCTTGTCATTCTCGCCAGCATCGCCTGCGCGATTACCGCGCTGTTCGCGCCATGGACCGGCTGGGCGCTGGTCGTGCTGCTGCCGCTTGCCGCCCTTGGCGTATTCGACCTTCTGCAGACATCGCATTCGATCAAGCGCATCTATCCGCTGGTCGGACAGCTGCGCTGGGCCATCGAGGAAGTCCGCCCCCAGATCCACCAGTATCTGGTGGAAGGCGATCTGGAGGGACAGCCGTTCAGCCGGGACCAGCGGTCCCTGGCCTACCAGCGGGCCAAGGACGCGGTGGACGTCAAGCCGTTCGGCACGGAGATGGACGTCTATGGCGACCAGTTCGAGTGGATCAACCATTCCATCCGCACCGTGCCGGTGGTGCATGAACCCTTCCGGATCGCGATCGGCGGGCCGCAATGCAAGCGGCCCTATTCGTCCTCGATCCTCAACATTTCGGCGATGAGTTTCGGCTCGCTCGGCGAGCGGGCGATCCAGGCGCTGAACCTCGGCGCGAAGCGCGGAAACTTCGCCCATGACACCGGCGAAGGCAGCATCAGCCGGTATCACCTGCTGCATGGCGGCGACCTGATATGGGAAATCGGCAGCGGCTATTTCGGCTGCCGCAATCCGGACGGAACCTTCAGCGCGGAGAAGTTCCGGGAAAACGCCTGCCGGGACCAGGTCAAGATGATCGAGATCAAGCTGAGCCAGGGCGCGAAGCCGGGGCATGGCGGCGTGCTCCCGGGCGCGAAGGTAACCGGGGAAATCGCGGAGGCGCGCGGCGTGCCGGTCGGCGAGACCGTCATATCGCCGGCATCCCACAGCGCGTTTTCGACGCCGCTGGAACTGCTGGACTTCATCGCCGAACTGCGGGAACTGTCCGGCGGCAAACCGGTCGGGTTCAAGCTCTGCGTCGGGCACCGCTGGGAATTCCTCGCCATCGTCAAGGCGATGCTGGAAACGGATATCTGTCCCGATTTCATCGTTGTCGACGGCAAGGAAGGCGGCACCGGCGCGGCGCCCCTGGAATTCACAAACCGGATCGGCATGCCGCTGCGCGACGGGCTGATCTTCGTGCGCAACGCGCTGGTCGGCGCGGGGCTGCGCGACCGGATCCGGATCGGCGCCAGCGGCAAGATCATCAACGGCTATCACATGGCCGCGGCGCTGGCGCTGGGCGCCGACTGGTGCAATTCGGCGCGCGGCTTCATGTTCGCGCTGGGCTGCATACAGTCGCAGCGATGCCATACGGACCAATGCCCGACCGGCGTCACGACACAGGATCCGCTGCGCCAGCACGGCCTCGTCGTTGCCGACAAGGCCCCGCGGGTCCACAATTTTCACCGCAACACGGTCGAGGCGCTGGCCGAAATCATCGCCGCCGCGGGCCTGGAACGACCGGGGATGCTGGAACCGTCCCATCTCTGCCGGCGGCTCGGCCCGAACCACTGGCAGACGGCGGACAATATCTATCATTTCCTGAAGCCGGGCGAATTGCTGACCGAGCCGGATTCATCCATCTACGCGCAGGACTGGGAGATCGCGCAGGCGGACAGCTTTGCGCCGGTCGTCGTGCCCGACCCTAGTGAGGGCGATCGCCCCGAAGAATGACGCGCCACAGCAGCCGTTCCTCGGCCTGGTCGTAATTCGGGTCGGCGCGGTGCAGCGCGCAGCGGTTGTCGCAGATCACCACATCGCCCATTTTCCAGTGGTGCCGGTAGACCCATTCGGGCTGCACGACCTTATCCAGCAGGCCTTCCAGGAAGGGGCGTACCGCCTCGTCCGGCATGCCTGCGATGCCCTGCGCCTTGGTCAGATGGAAATACACGGCCTTCCTGCCGGTTTCGGGATGCGTGCGGATCAGCGGATGCGAAACGCCGCCTTCATATTTGTCGCGGTCCGTCGCGGAATAGGTCGGATTGTCCTTTTCCAGGCTGTTGATCGTCACCATGCCTTCCAGCTTGCGGCGGTCTTCCTCCGGCAGGCTCTCATAGCCCTTGTACATGCTGGCGAAGCAGGTATCGCCGCCCTTGCTCGGCAGCTTGCGCGCATACAGGATCGTCGCCTTCGGCGGCCGTTCGTGGTTGGTGTGGTCCGTATGCCACATCGCCGCCGGGCGCATTTTCTCGCGGTTCACGACCCGGCTGACATCGGGGCATTCGGGCAGCCGGAAGGCTTCGCGGTGCTGCAGCATGGGTTCGCCGAACTGCGCCATGGCGTCCCGGTATTGCACCGCGTCAAGTTCCTGCCCCCGGATCACGAGGACCAGATTGTCCAGCAGCGCCTGGTTGAGCGCCCCGATTTCTTCCGGCGACAGAGGCTTGCCGAGGTCGTAACCGATGGCTTCCGCCCCGATATTCTCGTTCAGCCTGCGAATTTCCGTCATGCCAGCCTCTCCTTCCAGATCAGATCGTGGTTTGCTGAAATCGCCTGTGGCGGTCGAACATTAATCTATTGTGACAGGCGCGGATTGGCAATTGAGCGTGGCCGCGATCAGGACTATCTGATATTGGTCGAATTGTTCAAGTTGCGAAAGGTACGCCACCGTGAGAATTGGCATCAATGGCTTCGGTCGCATGGGCCGGCTGGCGCTGCGTGAATCCTGGGACTGGCCCGGGATCGAATTCGCGCATATCAACGAAATCGCGGGCGACGCGGAAGTCGCGGCGCATCTGCTGGAGTTCGACTCGGTCCACGGCCGCTGGAACCGGAATATCGGGTTCGACGGTTCGAACATCCATGTCGACGGAAAAACCATCCCGTTCACCCGCCATCCCTCGCCACGGGAAACTCCGTGGGAGGATTTCGGCGTCGATGTCGTGATCGAATGCAGCGGCAAGTTCAAGACCGAAGCCGCGCTGGCGCCCTATTTCGAGAAGGGCGTCCGCAAGGTCGTGGTCGCCGCCCCGGTCAAGGAAGGCGCGCTGAATATCGTCATGGGCGTCAATGACGACCTCTACGACCCGAAGCGGCATCATCTGGTGACCGCCGCATCCTGCACCACCAACTGCCTGGCGCCCGTGGTGAAGGTCATCCATGAAGCGCTGGGCATCCGGCATGGCATGATCACCACGATCCATGACATTACCAATACCCAGGTCCTGGTGGACCGCCCGCACAAGGACCTGCGGCGCGCCCGGTCGGCGGTCCTGTCGATGATCCCGACGACCACTGGCTCGGCGACGGCGATCACGATGATCTACCCGGAACTGAAGGGGAAGCTGAACGGCCTGGCCGTCCGCGTGCCGATGCTGAACGGATCGCTGACCGACTGCGTGTTCGAGCTGGAACGCAAGACCGATGCCGATACGGTCAACGCCCTGTTCCAGGACGCCGCCGCCGGCCCGTTGAAGGGCATTCTCGGCTATGAAAAGCGGCCGCTGGTATCGGCGGATTACGTGAACGACAGGCGGTCGTCCATCGTCGACGGCCCGTCGACCATGGTCACCGACGGCACCCAGTTGAAAATCCTCGCCTGGTACGACAACGAAATCGGCTATGTTAACCGCATGATGGAGCTGGTTTCCAAAATCGGCGCAAGTCTCGGCAGGAAAGCGGCATGACCGATATCCGCAACTATGCCGTCGTGACAACAGCCTATTGGGGCTTCACGCTGACCGATGGCGCGTTGCGGATGCTCGTGCTGCTGCATTTCCACACGCTGGGATACAGCCCGCTGGAAGTCGCCTTCCTGTTCCTGTTCTACGAATTCTTCGGGATCGTCACCAATCTGGTCGGCGGCTGGATCGCCGCCCGGCTGGGGCTGAAGACAACCCTGTTCGGCGGGCTGGCGCTGCAGATCGTCGCCCTCGCGATGCTGGCGCAGCTTTCGCCCGAATGGTCGCGCTGGACATCCGTCGCCTACGTCATGGCGGCGCAGGCCCTGTCGGGGATCGCCAAGGACCTGACCAAGATGAGCTCCAAGAGCGCCATCAAGCTCGTGGTGCCGCAAAACGCGGAATCGGCCCTGTTCAAATGGGTCGCCATCCTGACCGGGTCGAAAAACGCGCTGAAAGGCGCCGGGTTCTTCCTCGGCGGGCTGCTGCTGGCGACCCTGGGCTTTGTCGACGCCCTCTACGCCATGGCCGCGGCGCTGGCCGTTGTGCTGGCGGGGGCGGTCACCATGCTGCCGCGCGGCATGGGAAAATCGAAATCCAAGGCGAAGTTTTCCGCCATTTTCTCCAAGAGCCGGGAGATCAACATCCTGTCCGCCGCGCGGTTCTTCCTGTTCGCGTCGCGCGACGTATGGTTCGTCGTCGGCCTGCCGGTGTTCCTCTACGCCACCCTGGGCTGGAGCTTTACCGAGGTCGGCGGCTTCCTGGCGCTGTGGGTCATCGGCTACGGCATGGTGCAGTCCGTCGCGCCGAAGATCATGGCGCGGCGCGGCGCGCCGGACGGCCCCACGGCGCGGAACTGGGCCTTCCTGCTGGCCGCCATCCAGGTCGGCATTGTCGCCGCGCTCGCTTTCGAACTGGACCCGGCGGTTTCCGTCGTTACCGGGCTGCTGATCTTCGGTATCGCCTTCGCGCTGAATTCCTCGCTGCATTCCTACCTGATCCTGTCCTACAGCGATGCGGACAAGGTCGCGCTGAATGTCGGCTTCTACTACATGGCGAACGCGGGCGGGCGGCTGGTCGGCACTGTGCTGTCCGGCCTTGCCTACCAGCAATGGGGACTGGTCGGATGCCTCTGGTTCTCCGTCGGCCTCGTGCTCTGCGCCGCCCTGCTGTCGATGCTGCTGCCGGCCGGGACCGCTCGCGCCGTCGCAGCCGACGATCTGGCCGCCGCGGCCGGCGAGTAACGCGTCAGGGCGGCAGCACCGTCATGCCCGTTGTCGCGCGGCCCAGGGCATTTGCAATCCTCGGTCAATCCGGTTTCAGGTCCGGCCGCAGCATGGCGGATGGCGGCGGCAGGGGCCATGCGGATACCCGATGCGTCGCCGCATGGCATTACCGGACGCGACGCTTGCATTATCCTTGCCGCGCCGCCAAGCTTGCCCCGGAACGGATGGCGCCGACGCAAGGGAGGTCTGTATGCGCATGACGGTGGACGAGGCCCGGTCGCTGGCGGAGCGTGTGTTGATGGCGCTCGATCATTCGTCGGAATACGCCCGGATCGTCGCCGACCATCTCATCGACTGCGAATTGCGCGGGCTGCAGTATGGCGGGCTGCCGCGCCTGGTCAGCATCGTGGAGCGGCTGCAGCGCACCGGTTCGCCGAAACAGCCCGTGACCGTGGCCCATGAAACGCCGGTTTCCGCGCGGCTCAACGGCAATGACAATCTCGGCTATGTCGTCGCGCTCAAGGCGACGGAGATCGCCATCGCGAAATGCCGCGCCAGCGGAATCGCCATGGTTGGCGGCGACGATACCTGGTACACGGGCATGCTCTCCTATTTCGCCGAATTGGCGGCGGCGGAAGGCATGGTCACCATGATCGCCTCCAACGCCACGCCCTGGGTCGCTCCGCACGGCGCGACCGAAGGGCGCTTCGGCACCAACCCGATCTGCTTCGGCTTTCCCAGCACCGGCGATCCGATCATCTGGGATATCGGCACCTCGTCGATCATGCATGCGGAGGTCGTGCTGGCGAAGCGCCTGGGGCAGACGCTGGCGGACGGCATCGCCTTCGACGCGGAAGGGCGACCGACGACGGACCCCGACGCCGCGCTGGGCGGCGCGTTCACCCCATGGGGCGGACACAAGGGATCGGGACTGGGCCATGTGGTGCAACTGCTCGGCGTCCTGGCCGGTTCGCCAATCCAGCCGCCGGAGCTCGCCGGGTTCGGATTCGTCATCGTGGCCATGCGGCCGGACCTGATGATGCCGGAGCAGGAGTACCGCGAAAAGGTGACCGCCTACGCCGAGTCTGTCCGCGGCGCGCGCCCGGTCGACGGCGGCGCTCCCGTGCGGATGCCGTTCGACCGCTCCGCCGCCATCCGCCGCGAACGCATGGCGGCGAACAGCATCGAGGTGCCGGAAATCGTGCACCGGCGCCTGACGGGCGTCGCCGGCGCCGGACGAATCTGACGCCTTGCGGAGCAACCTGCCGGAAACAGCCGCGCGGCATCGCATTGTTGCATCGAATGACTACCAATGCGCGAGAATTACGACTAGCATGACGCCACAGTTCCCCCGCCGGAAAGAAGTCGGTCCGCCCGGCGGGGGAACAATGAAAATCTGACACGTAACGGGAGGAAGCCACATGTTCACGTTCACGACAAAGCTGATCGCCGGCGCCGCGCTGGTTGGCGCGCTCGGCGCCTATACGACCGTCAATGCCCAGGAATACCCGGAAATGTCGTTAAAGCACGCAACCGGTTTCCCCAAGGCGCTGTACATGAACAAGCCCACCGAATGGTTCGCCGAGAAGATCAAGGAACGGACCGGCGGCAAGATCGAGATCAAGCTTTACTATTCCGGCGCGCTGGGCAAGGCGAACGAAATCCTGCCGCTGGTTGCCAGGGGCGCGGTCGACATGGGCGCGCTGGTGCAGGGGTATTTCACCTCCAACCTGCCCTTCGCCGCCATGACGAACAGCCTGCCGATGACCTTCTTCGACCCGGAAACCGCGATGCGCGCGGCGATGGCGCTGGAAAAGACCAACCAGTCGCAGATCGACGAGTTCAAGAAGAACAATATCAAGCCGCTGGTGTACCGCTACCTGCCGAACTACAAGCTGATCTGCACCAAGCCGGTCCGCACCATGGAAGACCTGAAGCAGCTCAAGGTCCGCACCTTCGGCAATTACATGCCGAAAATGTTCGCCGCCATCGACGTGACCCCGGTCAACGTCCTGCCGACGGAAAACTATGAAGCGCTGAAGCGCGGCACGATGGACTGTTCCTACCTGACCAACGCCAACTTCGTGGCCTACAAGCTGCACGAAGTGGCGAAATACATCATCGACGTGAAGTTCGGCGGCATCCACGCCTATTTCCTGGCGATGAACCTGGACAAGTTCAACGCGATGCCGGCACATGTCCAGAAGCTGTTCGTCGATACCGGCCTGGAAGCGACGGATTACAGTTCCGAAGTGACCGAGCGCGAGGAAGCCGAAGCGCTGAACACGATGGTTGCGCAGGGCGCGGAAGTCATCAAGTTCGAGGAACAGGAAAAGCTGAACGCCGCCGTTCCGGACATGGTCAAGCTCTGGATCGAGGAAATGGCGAAACAGGGCCTGGAAAAGGAAGCGGCCCAGTATGCGGGGGAAGTCATGGCCTATTACAACAAGAACAAGAAAGAATAGACGGCCACGAATCCTGTAAAACTCGAATAGCCTGCGGCGGCCCGGATACAGCCATGCATCCGGGCCGCCGGCGGGCGGCATTGGGCAGTCATGAAACAGTTTTTTGTCTTTCTTGATCTCTCGATACAGCGATTATGCGTCTTCGCGCTCGCCATCTCCGCGGTCTTTATCGGGCTGCTGGCGCTGATCGGCGCCGCCGATATTTTCGGCACCTCGATCCTGCACATGCCGGTCCCCAGCGCGGTGGAATATTCCGAAGCCGGCCTCGTCATCGTCGTCTTCATGGGGCTCGCGCAGGCGCAGCGGCGCCGCGCGCACATCACCGTCGATATCTTCTCGGCGAAATTCACCGGTCTGGCGCAACGGCTCTCCATCGGCATCGCGGTCATCGGCGCGATCCTGTTCTTCGGCTTCATCGCGTGGCGCAGCGGCTTCGCCGCCTGGGAAAGCGTGCTGGTCGACGAACGCTCCATGGGGCAGATTTCCTTTCCGGTCTGGCCCGGCAGGGTCCTTCTCTGCACCGGCTGCATCATCGCGACGCTGGAAGCCCTGCGCCAGTTCGCGCACCTGCTGTGCGGCACCTATGACCGGGACCTGAGGGAGCAGTTGCGTGACTGAAGCGCTGTATTACGGCATTGCGGCCATCGGCGTGCTGCTGTTCCTCGCCGGCCTGGGAATTCCCATCGCCTTCGCCATCGCGCTGGTCGGCGCGGTCGGCATGTACCAGGCTTCCGACCTGACCTATACGTTGATCACCTTCGAGACGCTGCCCTACGCCGTCGCCAGCGAATACGCCTTCGCGGTGATCCCGATGTTCGTGCTGATGGGCGCCTTCGCCTCGGCGTCCGGGATCATCAGCGAGCTGTATACGGCCGTGAACAAGTGGCTCGCCTCGGTGAAAGGCGGGCTGTACATGGCCACCGCCGTCGCATCGGCGGGGTTCGCCGCCATTTCCGGCTCGACCGTGGTCAACGCGGCGATGTTCACCCGCATCGCCCTGCCGGAGATGATCCAGTTCGGCTACCACAAGGGGATCAGCGCCGGATGCATTGCCGCGGCCGGCACCTTCGCCGCCCTGATTCCACCCTCGCTCACCTTCGTCATCTTCGGAATCCTGACCGACGAATCGATCGGCGCGCTGTTCATCGCCGGGATCCTGCCCGGGCTTCTGACGGCGGCGTTCTATATCTTCACGATTCCGCTGCTGGTCCGGCTGCGGCCGGACTGGGCGCCGGCGCCGGCCGCCAGGCTGCAGTTGCGGGAAAAGCTGGCGGGGCTGAAGGGGCTGTGGCCGATGCTGCTGCTGGTCTTCTTCGTCCTCGGCGGCATCTATACCGGCCTCGCCTCCCCCACCGCCGCCGGCGCGCTGGGCGCCACGGGCGCGCTGGCGATTTCGGTCGCCCGCCGCCGGATTTCCACGGGCGATGTCTGGTCGTCGTTCAAGCAGACGGCCGAGCTGACGGCGGTGCTGTTCATCCTGATCATCGCCGGGCTGCTGTTTTCACGCTTCCTCGTGGTGTCGGGCTTCATTACCGACCTGACCGACATCGTCACCGGCAGCGGGCTGTCCGCCGCCTGGTTCATCTTCATCATGGTGCTGATGTACCTGGTGCTGGGCATGTTCATCGACCCGCTGTCGATGCTGGTCATGACGGTGCCGTTCATCCACCCGGTCGTATTAAGCTACGGGCTCGATCCGATCTGGTTCGGGGTCATCCTGTGCAAGATGATCGAGATCGCCGTCATCACGCCGCCGGTCGGGCTCAACCTGTTCGCGGTCGTCTCGGCCTCGGAGGGGCGGGTGTCGATCACCGACCTCTATTCCGGCATCTTGCCCTTCGTCCTGATCGAACTGGTCGTATTGGGGATCCTGATAGCCTTCCCGGCGATTTCAACCTGGCTGCCCGCGACGATGATGTAATCCCGCGACCGGGACATCATCGCCCGCACTTATCTTCTAGAATCATAAAGAGATTTCGAGTCACAATCAGCGCATGTTCAGATTTATCAAAAAAGAGGGCGCACGAGAGATCGTTGTGGAAGCAATAAGGTCTTGGCTGTGGCCGCCTCTCGCAGCAGGGGTTTCTGTTGTGATTGGCTTTGCGCAAGATATTCCTTGGTTTTACATTGCCGTGGGGGCGTGCGTCATTTTTTCTGCGGTAGCAACGGGGCTGCTGCGATTCGACGAGTGGCGCTTTCGTCAGACAGTGAAAAACAAGCTTAATTTCGCATCTCTGCGTGTTACCACCAAGCTAAATTTGGACGGCTCGGTTGAATCAGTTGGCCTCGGTTTCATACTAAACAATAGCGCTCTATTTCCCGTTGAGTTCGCGGTTAAGTCGCTTCAAACTCAGTTAGCAGATAGGTTTCCTCCGAAGAGGGAATACGATACTAAGCGCTTTATAGTCGCAGCAAATGGGAACGCTTGGTTTGATGACTTTCACATAGAAATGCCTGATCCTCCTAGGAATCAGGCAATTGAGGGAAGCATCAAGTTTGAGGTCTGCTATGGGAGGCCAGGGCAGCTAAACTGCACGCTCGGAAAGAAGTTAAAAATCAACATAGGGTTTGACGGAAACGGCAACGTCCATGGGTCAAATTGGACAGAACTGCGATAGCAGACTAATAAGTAGGCTCGCGCTAAAAAGCTCAATCTGGCAGAGACGATTCAATCTAATAAAATTGAGCAGTTGAGGGATAAATCGGATTCATTATTCGCTCGGCGCCACGTCGAGCCTTATGACGATGCCTTCCAGGTCCGGCGACGGCGCCGGATAGCGCTTCATGACCAGCGGATCGTGCCCCGGCACGATATGCCGGTCGTCAACCGCCAGCTTGCGCAGCTTGCGGAAGCTTTCCAGCATGAGGAACAGGTTTTCGTGGGTCATGAAGGGCGTGCCCTCGGTGATGCTTTCATAGTAATGCGCCGCATCGGAGGCGAGCACGACCCAGCCGCGTTTGGTGTGCACCCTGACCGATTGCAGCCCCCGCGTATGGCCCGGCATGTGATGCACGGAAATGCCGGGGAAGACCTCCTCGTCGCCGTCATGGAAGACGACCCGGTCGCCATACAGGGCGGAGACCATGTTGACGACCTCGCTGAGCACGAAGGAATGGCGCAGCGGCGGATGGGTCATGGCGCGCCCGGTCACGAAGCCCATTTCCTCGTCCTGGATGTGGAACGTCGCCCTGGGGAATTTCTCCATATTGCCGACATGGTCGTAATGCATGTGCGAGATAATCACGTGCTCGACCGTGTCCGGGTCCACCCCGACGAGCTTCAGCGAATCCGCCGGGCAGCGCAGGCAGTTCCGCTTGCGGCGCTTGCCCTCGGACTCGCTGAACCCGATATCGAGGACAACCGTGCGGTCGGCGTTTCTGATGACCCAGACGAAATAGTCCATCGCCAGCGGCGCCTCATGCGGATCGCCATGGACGAAGATCGATCCCCGGTTGCCGACCCGATCGCCGTATTTTATGGCGAAGATTTCATATTCCGGCAGTGACATTTTTTCCCGTTCCCCCCTCGATGGCTTGCCGGGCTAGCCGGCGATCTGCGTGCGCTGCATATGGCGGACGCTGACGAAATTGTCGTGAATGGCGTAGTGCACGGTGCAGCGGTTGTCCCAGAACGCCACGGATCCCTTGCGCCAGCGGAAGCGGCAGGTGAATTCCGGCCGGCTCTGGTGCTCATACAGGTATTCCAGGATCGGCGCGCTCTCCGCCTCGGTCATCCCTTCCAGGCCGACCGTGTAGACGCTGTTCACATACAGGCATTTGCGGCCGGTTTCCGGGTGGACCGCGACCACCGGATGCGCATGCACGGTCGGCTGCCAGTTCGAATCGTCGCGCACCTTGCTGGACCGTTTCTTGTTCACGTCGGACTGCGGCCCGGCGACCCGGATGTCGCTGTGCACGGCCTTCAGCCCCTCCAGCGTCGCCTTGAATCCGTCGGACAGGGTTTCATACGCCATGTACTGGTTGGAAAACATCGTGTCGCCGCCATAATCCGGCGTCTCCAGCGCATAGAGGATCGCCCCCATGGGCCGCGTTTCCATCATTGTCGTATCCGCGTGCCACCATTCCCCGGCCGCGCCGGTATCCCCCGGCTTGCGCAGCAGGTAGACGGTCTCCTTGTCTTCCTGGCCAAGCTGGTAGTTGGGGTGGACGAAAAGATCGCCGAACCGCCGCGAGAACGCCTTGTGGCGGTCGACCGGCAGGTCCTGGTCGCGGAAGAAGATCACCAGATTGTCGAGCAGCGCCTGGCGGATTTCGGCAATCACCGCGTCGTCCAGATCTTCGGCGATATCGACACCGCCGATTTCCGCGCCCAGCGCGCCGGCAATGGGCTCCACGGCGATATGTCTGTATTCGGTCATCGATAGCATCCCGTTCGCGTTGACCCGCCGGGAACATGCATCCGGCAGGGAATGGCGAACAGCCTATCCTATCCTCCCGTTTGCGCAAACCCGGCCCGCAATCGCCGCCGGCCGGGCCGTCGGCATTACGCCTTTTGGCGTTCCGCCCCGTGGGCTAGATTGGCCTTTCCAGGGAGGGCCATGACTTGAGCGACGAAACATTCGACTATGTGATCGTGGGCGCCGGTTCCGCCGGCTGCGTCCTCGCCAACCGGCTGAGCGCGAACGGCAGGCATCGCGTCGCGGTCGTCGAGGCGGGCGGGCGCGACAACTGGATCTGGTTCCATATCCCCGTCGGCTACCTGTTCGCGATCGGCAATCCCCGGTCCGACTGGATGTTCCGCACGGAGGAAGAGCCCGGGCTGAACGGCCGCAGCCTCGCCTATCCGCGCGGCAAGGTGATCGGCGGCTGTTCCGCGATCAACGCGATGATCTACCAGCGCGGCCAGACCGCCGATTACGACCGCTGGCGCCAGTCGGGCCTCGAGGGCTGGAGCTGGGACGATGTCCTCCCCGCCTTCAAAAGCCAGGAAGATCACTATCTCGGCGCCAGCGAAATCCACGGCGCGGGCGGCGAATGGAAGGTCAACAAGCCGCGCGTCCGCTGGAAGATCCTCGATTCCTTCATCGACGCCGCCGAACAGGCGGGCATCCCCCGCACCGACGATTTCAACACCGGCGACAACGAAGGCTGCGGCTATTTCCAGGTCAACCAGGAAGGCGGCCGCCGCTGGAGCGCGGCGCGCGGTTTCCTGAAACCGGTGCTGAACCGCCCCAACCTGACATTGATCACCGGGGCCCTTACCGACCGGCTGGTCTTCGAGGGCAGGCGCGCGACCGGCGTTGTCATCCATCACACTGGCCTGCAACGCACCATTCACGCCGCGAAAGAAATCATCGTCAGCGCCGGCGCCGTCGCCTCCCCCGCCATCCTGGAACGTTCCGGCATCGGCGGCGGGGAGCGGCTCAGGCAGCTTGGCGTCGATGTCGTGCATGACCTGCCGGGCGTCGGCGAAAACCTGCAGGACCATCTGCAGTTGCGCCTGATCTACAAGGTCAACGGCGTGCCGACGATGAACTCGGTCTACCGGTCGCTTATCAGGCGGGCCGGCATGGGCATCCGCTACGCGCTGTTCCGGACCGGTCCCCTGACCATGGCGCCGTCGCAGCTTGGCGCGTTCACGCGCTCGTCACCGGATTACGAGACGCCGAATCTCGAATATCACATCCAGCCGCTGTCGCTCGACAAGTTCGGCGACCCGCTGCACACCTTCGACGCCTTCACGGTCAGCGTCTGCAACCTGCGCCCGGCCAGCCGGGGCTCGATCCACGCGGTATCGCGCAACCCTGATGATGCGCCGCGCATCGCGCCCCATTACCTGTCGGCGGCGGAAGACCTGCGCGTCGCGGTGGATTCGATCCGCCTGTCGCGCCGGATCGTCGAATCGCCTGCCCTGCGGCAATACCGGCCGGAGGAATACCTGCCCGGCGCGCATGTGACGAGCGAGGCGGACCTCGCAAAGGCGGCCGGCGACATCGGCACCACGATCTTCCACCCGGTCGGCACGGCGAAAATGGGCATCGACAGCGATCCCATGGCCGTCACCGATGCGCGGCTGCGGCTGCGCGGCATCGAGAATGTCCGGGTCGTCGACGCCTCCGTCATGCCCAATATCACCTCGGCCAATACCAATTCGCCGACGATGATGATCGCGGAAAAGGCGGCGGGCATGATCCTTTCGGATGCATGACCCGCGCCTGAAAGCTGTTACGGCAGGTCCAGCCGGACCTCGATGGCCGCGCTGGCGATCACGGCGGTATCGTCCCGGCCGTCATCGGCCACGTCCAGCCCGCCCCTGACCGCCTTTACGGTCACCACGCCGACCGGCAGCGTTGCCTTCACCGCCTGCGTATCGACCTTGTCGGGCTGCTGCACGCCGATGGTGACATCGACCTTCATCCTGTCCTTGTCGACCCCCAGGGTCCGGACCATCGCCAGCGAGCTGTGATGCAGGGCGTCCTGCACCGCGCGGATCGCCGCCTTGGTGTAATCGCCGCCATGCAGGTCATTGCCGGCGCCCATTTCGAGTATGACGCGTTTGTATGTCATCGGATGTCTTCCTTACGGCAGGTCGAGCCGCACGACGGCGGCGGCATGGGCGATCAGGGTCGAATCGGTTCCCGCATCGTTGGGAATTTCAAGGCCGCCCTCCACGACATTCACGGTCCCGGTGCCATGCGGCAGCACCGCCAGTACGGCGACCTTGTCGACCTTGTCCGGATAGGGAATGCCGATGGTCACCTCCACCCGCATCGAATCCGTATCCTGTCCAAGCGCGTTGGCAATACTCAGCGAGTTGTGCCACAGCGCGTCGCGCAGCGCCCGCACCGCGGCCTTGGTCGGTTCGGCGCCGCGTATATCGGTCCCCATGCCGATTTCGAGAACCACACGTTTCCACGTCATTCCACATTCCCTTTCTGACAAATACCGGCCGGCCGGATATCGGCCCCTGCCGACAGATTACCCACCGAAACAGGCAACGGCCATATCTTCGGCTGATAGCGACGTATCGACAAGGCCGCGACGATTGCCCATGATGGCGCCCGCAACAATGATCGCATCCGCCAGATACGAAAACCGAGAGATACAGGGATGGAAATTTCGCTGCGCGTCAACGGCGCGGTCCGCAAGGTCGACGCCGACCCGGCCACGCCGCTTTTATTCATCCTGCGCAACAGCCTGGGGCTGAAGGGCGCGAAACTGGGCTGCGGCGCCGAACAGTGCGGCGCCTGCGCGGTGCTGGTCGATGGCGAGCCCGTCCCGACCTGCGTACGGGCGGTTTCCGAATTCGCGGAAAGCGACATCGTCACCGTGGAAGGGCTGGCCGGTGACGGCGCGGCCAGCGATGTGCAACGGGCGTTCATCGCCGGGAACGCGGCGCAGTGCGGCTATTGCACGCCCGGAATCGTCGTCGCCACGACCGCGCTGTTGCGGCGCAGGAAGAACCCGGACGCCGGCGATATCCGCGATGCGCTGGACGGGCATCTGTGCCGCTGCGGGTCGCATACCCGCGTGATCAGGGCAATCGCGTCGCTGGCCCGGGAGGGCGCTTCCGATGGCGTCTAACGCCAGCCTGGACAAGGCGCCGAACGTGGATGACTGGCTGGCCATCGATACCGACGGCCGGGTCCGGGTGCGGACCGGCAAGGTCGATATCGGCCAGCGGGTCTCGACGGCGCTTGGCCTGATCGCCGCCGAGGAACTGGACGCGCCGCTCGATTCGGTCGATGTGCTGCGGGCCGATACCGACCGCGCCCCGGACGAAGGCATCACGTCGGGCAGCAATTCGATGGAGGAATCCGGCAATGCGGTGCGGCTGGCGACCGCGACCGCGCGCCGCCACATGCTCGCCCGCGCCGCCGAATTGCTCGACGTCGATCCCGCGACGCTGGAGATCGAGGACGGGCTGATCCAGTCCCGGGCGACGAACCGGACGCTGACCTTCGCGGAACTGCAGGGCGGCAGGCCGTTCGGCATTGCCATCGACCTCGGCATCGCCTCCAAGCCGGCGGCGCAATACCGCCTTGTGGGCCGCCCGGCCGCCGCGCGGGGCATGGCGGAAATCGTTTCCGGGAAATTTCAGTTCCTGCAGGACATGGAACTGCCCGGCATGCTGCATGCGCGCGTCGTCCGGCCGCCGCATTATCACGCGACGCTGCGCGGCCTCGACGACGCGGTGCCGCGGCGCCTCGAATCGGAGGAGATCCGCGTCATCCGCGACGGCAGCTTCCTCGCCGTCGCCGGCGCCGACGAATACGCCGTGATCAGGGCGGCAACCCGGCTGTTCAACGCCGCCGACTGGGACAGGGGCGCTGGGCTGGAGCCGCAGGATATCTTCGAACGGCTGCGCGGCAACGAACGCACGAGCCTGCCGGTGGTCGACGGCACGCCGCAGGACGCGCCGCTGCCGCCCGCGACGGAACCGCCGGCGAATGCGGCCGTGACCCTGTCCGCCCGCTATGAGCGCCCTTACCACATGCACGCCTCCATCGCCCCATCCGCCGGCGCGGCGCTGTGGCGGGACGGCGAACTCACCGTCTGGTCGCACAGCCAGGGCATCTACATCCTGCGGGCCGCCATGGCCGGGGCGCTGAACCTGCCGGAAACCGCGATCCATATCCATCATGTGCCCGGCGCCGGATGCTACGGTCATAACGGCGCGGATGACGCGGCCTTCGACGCCGTGCTGGCGGCGCGCGCCATTCCCGGCGTGCCCGTCCTGCTGAAATGGACGCGCGAGGACGAAAACGCCTGGGAACCCTACGGGTCCTGCATGGCCATGGACCTGAGCGCCAGCCTCGACAACAGCGGCGCCGTCATCGCCTGGGCGCAGGAAACCCACAGCGACACGCACTCGATGCGGCCCCGGCCCGGCGCCGGCGGCGCGGGACCGGCGCGGCTGCTGGCGACCCGCTACCTCGCCGATGCGATCCAGCCCTATGCGCCGCAGCCCAACATGCAGACGCATGGCGGGATCCACCGCAACATGGACCCGCTGTACGACCTGCCGAACAAGCGGCTGGTCAAGCACCTGGTCCGGGACATGCCGCTGCGGACATCCTCGATGCGGACGCTGGGCGCCTTCGCCAATATCTTCGCCATCGAATCCTTCATGGACGAACTGGCCGAGGCCGCCGGCATCGACCCGCTGGAATTCCGCCTGCGGCACCTCGGCAATCCGCGCGCCCGCGACGTGCTCAACGCCATGGCGGCGAAGCTGGGCAATGCGCCCCTGCCGGAAGGCCAGGGCCGGGGCTTCGCCTTTTCGCAGTACAAGAACGTCAAGACCTATGCGGCGGTCGGCATCGAACTGGAAGTGACCGACGCGGCCGAGATCGTCCTGAAGCGGGCGGTCGTCGCCGCCGATGCCGGGCAGATCGTCGATCCCGACGGGCTGACGGCGCAGCTGGAAGGCGGGCTGCTGCAATCGGCGAGCTGGGCGCTGTACGAATCGGTCGAATTCGACCGCGACGGCATCACCAGCCGCGACTGGGACAGTTATCCGATCCTGCGTTTCGGCAATGTCCCGGTCATCGAAACGGTCCTGATCGACCGGCCCGGCGAACCGTTCCTCGGCGCCGGCGAGGCGACGTCGGGCCCGATTGCCGGCGCGATCGCCAATGCCGTCAGGAATGCGTCAGGGCTCAGGCTGCGGCGGATGCCGTTCACGCCGGACGCCCTGCGCGCCGCCGCAATGGGTAACCATGAGTAACATTGCATTTCCCCTTGCGGAAAAAACCGTTAAGCTTCGCGCGCGCGCCTGGAGGGAGATCTGTTTTCACGGCGCATTTTTCATCAAGAAGCGGCATTGATCGCGGTTTTCCCGCGGCGACGAATGCCGTCAATCACAAGGAGACAAGGATGGGTAAGGTAACAGGCGCCATGTTGTTGGCGAAATCCCTGAAGGAACAGGGTGTAGAGCACATGTTCGGGATCGTCGGTTTTCCCGTGCAACCAATCGCTGCCGCCGCACAGGAAGTCGGCATCAACTATGTCGGCATGCGCAACGAACAGTCGGCCTCCTATGCCGCGCAGGCCGTCGGTTACCTGACGGGGCGCCCGGGCGCCTGCCTGACCGTTTCCGGCCCCGGCGTCATTCACGCCTTTGCCGGCCTGGCGAACGCCAAGGAAAACTTCTGGCCGATGATCCTGATCGGCGGCGCGTCGCCGGTGTATCAGAACGGCATGGGCGCCTTCCAGGAAGAACGGCAGACCGAACTGGCCGCACCGTACTGCAAGTTCGCGCATAACGTGGAACACGGCTACCGCATTCCGTTCTACGTCGAAATGGCGGTCCGCCACTCGATCTACGGCCGTCCGGGCCCGGTCTATCTGGACATGCCCGACGACATCATCCTCGGCGAAATCGACGAATCCGAAGTGTCGGCCGTCGCGCGCGTCCCGGCCCCTCCGCGGGTCCAGACCATGCCGGAATATGTCGACCAGGCGCTCGATCTTCTGGAAAAGGCCGAGAAGCCGCTGGTCATCGTCGGCAAGGGCATGGCCTATTCCGGCGCCGAAGAAGAGGTCCGGAAATTCATCGAACGCACGCAGCTTCCCTTCCTCGCCTCCCCGATGGGCAAGGGCGTCATGGACGACAACCACCCGCTGTCGGTCGGCGCCGCGCGCAGCCTGGCGCTGAAGGAGGCGGATGTCGTCTTCCTGATGGGCGCACGGCTCAACTGGATCATGCATTTCGGTCTGGCGCCGCGTTTCAACAAGGACGTCAAGATCATCCAGCTCGATATCGCGCCGGAAGCCATGCACCAGAACCGGCCGGCAACGGTCGCCATGGTCGGCGACGGCAAGGCGGTCGTGGCCCAGTGCAACGCCGCGCTGGACGGCCGTCAGTGGTTCTATCCGAAGGACACGCCATGGCGTCAGGCGATTGCGAAGAAGTCGGCGGATAACGCGGCCGCCATCCAGCCGCAGATCGACGACAATTCCTCGCCGTTCAACTACTACCGCGCGCTGAAGGACATCCGCGAATGGGCCGGCGAAGACGCCATGATCATCGGCGAAGGCGCCAATACCATGGATATCGGCCGCACCCAGCTGCCGAACGCGAAGGCGCGCCGCCGTCTCGACGCCGGCAGCTACGGCACGATGGGCATCGGCATGGGCTTCGTCATTGCCGCCGCGGTCGTCAACCCGGACATTCCGACGATTTCGGTATCGGGCGATTCGGCCATCGGCTTCTCCGGCATGGAGATCGAGACCTGCTGCCGTCTCGGCCTGCCGGTCAAGATCGTGGTGCTGAACAACGGCGGCATCGGCAAGGGCGTCGAAGTCTATCCGAAGGATGGCTCGGCGGCGCCGCACGTGCTGTCCGTCGACGCGCGTTACGACAAGATGATGGAAGCGTTCGGCGGCAAGGGTTTCTTCGTCACCGACCCGAAAGACCTGCGCAAGACGCTGGACGAAGCCATGGCCTTTGACGGCCCGGCGCTCGTCAACGTCAAGCTGCTCCCGGATGCGACCCGGAAGCCGCAGGAATTCCACTGGAACATGACCAAAGCGCAAGCGTAATCCCGCGCGTCATACCAGATGCAATCCGGGCCGGTGCACCTCGCACCGGCCCTTTTTGTTGCGCAATAATATACTCAGAATCCAGACAGAGACCCTAGAGGGTCTTCAAAGTCTGTAATTGGCCCATCTATTTCAGAGAGTCCAAGGATGACTGCAAAACGGTATGCTGATTCAATTGTCGTAAATGACGCCAGTACATCTAGCCCCCCGATAGGGTCGCTAACATCAAATTCACATAAATAATAACCAGTAGAAACACCCACGACTTCAGCATCTTGCAACTGGTTACGAGTAATCGGACCAATATAAATCATTGTTCCATTATCGGATTTCCCGCTAAAGTAGCGGTCACCGTCAATTATATCCACTTGCCCGGAGGTAATCATGCGTGCTGACCCTCGTATCACTGCGACCAAACTCGCAGAGTATATGACTGCATCGTTTGCCCGGAAACGGGCAATTTTACAAGAAAACAAGTACCCACAAGAAGTTGTGATGGTCCGCTGGACACAGGCTGAACGCCCTGTTTCCCAATTCGTGACAAAGGGGACTAGCGATCTTGGGTTTCTTGACAATGAAATCGATAAACTAAACACCTTAACTCCAGATACAGATTTTAAAATTCAAAACCGAGATCTCTGTGTTGAGGCGCTACAAAACTTTAAACTACTTTCGAATCAAATGCAGTTCACTGACTTTCGCCGAAGCCTCGGTCCTATGCAGCGCGGAATGCCAATACACATGAACGGCGTTGACGTAAGTGTTCTTCCCCAAGTGATCTTAGAGGGTGTGACACGTAAAGGTGATCGTGTTGTTGGAGGGATAAAATTCAGTTTCCCAAAAACACATCCGTTAATCGAGACCGCCGCTGGTTACCTGTCCACGCTCATCCACTGGCACTGCGAACAGCACCTTGGGAATTTGGGGAGAGCCGATATGCGCCTCTGCCACGCCGTCGATGTTCCAACGGCCACTGCCTATAATCCCCCCGCTACTTACAAACGTCGCCGTCAGCATTTAGTGGAGGCTTGTAACGAAATAGTTCAACGTTGGCCTAACGTCCCACCACCGACAGGGTATATTGAAGTCGACAAATAATGGCTAACCAGTTGTTAATCCTTGGTGGCCCAGTCTGTGCGAGACTATGCTGGGGTATCCATCTTTTTGGGCATCGGTTGCGTGGTTACAAGGATTCGCAAGGCATCAGCGAAGGGAATAAGTTTGCATTCTCGGCGCTCCATGCCAGACTCTTCTAGCTTTCTTGACACAGCATTTCCTCGGCAAGATGACAAAAGAATATATTATTTACTGCGACGAATCTGAAGATGACGGAAATTTGTTTTCTAATTTTTTCGGTGGCGCATTGGTTCGTTCTGATCACATTGACCATGTGAGGAATAGCATTGCACAGAAAAAAAATGATCTAAATTTCAATGGCGAAATAAAATGGAATAAAATAACTGAGAATTACGAAAGTAAATATAAGGAAATATTAGACCTTTTCTTCGATTTCGTAGCGCAAGATATTATAAAAATAAGAATAATGTTCACTCAAAATATACATGTTGCACAAAATTTAACAGCAGACCACTATGACCTCAAATACTTTTTGCTATATTATCAGTTTCTCAAGCACGCTTTCGGGTTAAGCTATTCGCCACCAGTATCCCCGAGGCTGCGCTTGTATCTTGATAAAATCCCAGATAACGAAGAGAAAATCGAACAGTTCAAATCATTCATCTTAAGCTTAGAGCGGTATCCCCCATTCCGAAAGGCCGGGATAACTATACAAAAAGATGATATCACCGAAGTAGTGTCACACGAACACGATGTGCTGCAATGCTTGGATATTGTTCTTGGAAGCATACAATTCCGGCTTAACAACAAACATCAGATCAAGCCTGATGGTGCAGCGCAACGAGGCAAGAGAACTCGCGCCAAAGAGCGTGTATACCAACATATCAGCCAAAAAATTCGAAATATCTACCCGAATTTCAACATCGGAATCACAACCGGGACTCAGGGAGAAAAGCGAAACCGTTGGGATCACCCGTACCGACACTGGCGGTTCATCCCAACAGATATGAAAATTGACCGTGATCGAGGGAAGCGGTAGCCCCATTGGCACTATGTTGATGTCAACGCATCAACGAATCTTTAGTGGCACTAGAGACTTCGTGCGCAACAGGGCTACTTAATCATATTCAAACCCTGTCAATCGTCAAACCATAAATCTAACCCGCTAATACCCTTAACAATTTCGGATTTTGGTATCGGGTCATTCGTAGAGAATTTGTTTGCAAGCCGCGAATCGAGCTCCCCATAAGTCAAACACTTGCTGTTACCGCGGATTGGCCGTGACAGGGATTGCAATTGTACCGTCTCGTGCTGTGACCTCTGCACGCCCCGCCGTCAAACGACCTCGTCCTTGCGGTTGGTCGTTTCGCCGTAGCGCGCCAGCGCCGGGCGTTTCAGGTCGCCATAGGCGGCGTCGACCTTCTCGTTCACGATGGCGGCCTGCTGTTCGAACAGGCTGTTGCCGTCCATGTCGCTTTCGACGATCAGCGGGCCGAAATTTTCCACCTCGAACACCCAGATTGCCTGGGCGATGCCCAGTTCCTCCAGCCAGTGGACATCGACCACCCGCTTTATCGCCCGCCCCAGCAGCGCGCCGGTGCCGTAGCCGACCGTGGTCAGGTAGAGCGCGCCGTTCGGCACCAGCTGGTTTTTGTAATCGGCGGGCGACATGCCGCCCTTGCCGACGATCAGCTTGCAGCCGGATTTCGCGAACCAGGCGTCGAGCCATTTGGAGAACCGGAAACTGGCGGTCGCGGTCACCGCGCCGACATTGAAGGTTCCGTCCGCGTTCACCGACGCCGCCGGCGAACAGTGGAAATTCACATTCGAGATTTCCGCCAGCGGCACCGGCGGCTCGGCCCCGTCGCCGAGATAGCGCTGATACATGCCTTCGCGGCCGGTATAGATCACCCCGTCCAGGTAGACGATGTCGCCCAGCTTCAGGTCGCGCAGGTCTTCATCGCTGACCGGGACGGTCAGGCGGCGATGCCTCAGCCCGCCGCCTGCGCCTTTTCCGTCGTCTGCCATTCGACACTCTCCCGTCGCATGTAAGGGGTGAACCAGTTGGGGTCGGTGCGGTATTCGACCCGGCCGTCGCCATGCAGCCGCGCCACCGCCCGGCGCGACGACAGGCAGAAGCTGTGCACGCTCATCGGCATGCCGCCGGTATGGGTGTAGCCCAGCTCCACATGGCAATCGACGACCATCGAACTGCCGACATAGCCCATCGGCCCCATGCCGATGGCGTTGCCCATTTCCTTCAGCTCGTCCTCCAGCTTTGCCGCCGCCGGGTCCGGGTTGCGGTCGCCGACCACCCGCAGGCAGGCCGCCTGCTTGCCCAGCGTCATGGCGACATCCTTGCTGCCGCCAATCCCGACGCCGACGATGGCCGGCTGGCAGGCGAGGCCGCGCCGCCCGAATTCATACATCACGTCCAGGAAGAACCGCTTGATGCCGTCGATCCCGTCGCCGGGGAACAGCATCCGGTAGTCGGACCCGAACAGCCCGCCCTTGTGCACCGTGGTGATATCCACCCAGTCGCCGCCCGGTTCGAAGGAATAGTCGATTTCCGGCGCGTTGATGCCGACATTGTTGTTGTTGTCCTGGCGGGTCAGCGGGTGGACGCGGTTGGGGCGGAGCGGCACCTCCTGGGTCGCCCGGGCCAGCGCGCGGCGCAGCGCGGCTTCCAGCGACACGAAACCGCCTTCGATGGCGGCCTCGTTCCCCGCCTTGACGAAAAACCGCGGCACGCCGGTATCGGCGCACATCGCGCGGCGGTCCTGCTCGGCGGCCTCGTAATTGTCCAGCATCGCCTCGAGCACGAAGCGGCTCAGTTCCGCCTTTTCGCCCTTCACCAGTTCCCGCAGCCCCGTGCGGTAGTCCTCGGGGATTTCAATCGCGGCGCGGCTGGTGATCTCGAACGCCGCTTCCTCTATCGCTTCGATCCTGATCATGGCTTTCTCCCTTCCCCCAAGCTTGCCCGCTTTGCCCGCCCGGTCAAGCAGGACCTGTCCGCCTGTCCGCGATATAATACATGACATTTGGCAGGAAGCCCCCAGGCGGTTTAGGCTTTCGCCGTTGCGGACCCGAAGAGAGGAGAACCTTATGGCCATGACCATCACACCGCTGGGCGATGCGCTCGGCGCCGCCGTCACGGGCGTCGACCTGAGCCGTCCGGTCGATCCCGCCGATATCGACGCGATGCAGACGGCGCTGCGGGACCATCTTGTCCTCGTGATCCGCGACCAGAAGCTGAACCCGGAACAGTATCTCGCCGCGATACGGCTGTTCGGCGACACCATGGCGCAGCACCTGACCGACTGGCTGATGCCGGAACACCCCGAAATCGCCGTGCTGGACAGCCGCCGGATTCCGCCCGACCCGGACGGCACCGTGAAGCAGCCCGGCTCCCGGGACTGGCATACCGACCATACAAACCATGCGAAGCCGCCCAAGGTCACGGCGCTGTACGCGGTCGCCCTGCCCTCATCGGGCGGCGATACGGGTTTCGCCAACATGCATATGGCCTATGACGCGCTGCCGGGCACCGTGCGTTCGAAGCTCGCGGGCATAAAGACGGTCAACAAGATCGAAAACCGCATCTATGTCAGCGACGAGGACAAGCAGAAATACGGCGGCGGACAGATCCACCCGCTGATCCGCACCCATCCGGAAACCGGCAGGAAAGCGATCTATATCCATCCCGGCAAGACCGAGCGGTTCGTCGACATGGCGCCGGAGGAAAGCCACCGCTTCATGGACGATCTGATGAGCAGCATCATCCGGCCGGAAATCTGTTACCGGCACAAATGGCGGGTCGGCGACCTGCTGCTGTGCGACAACCGGGCGGTCCTGCACCTGGCCTATGGCGATTACGACCATTCGGAAGGAAGGGTCATGCACCGGATCATCCTGGAAGGCGACGTGCCGGCGTAGATCAGTCCGTAATGAGGCTTTCGCCGGGCCGGACGCGGGTGAAATCGACCGGGTTCGTGGCAACCGAAAGGCCGCCCTCCGCCAGCGTCACGACCGTGTAATAGGAAGTTTCCAGGTCGCCCGGTTCGGGGAAATCCTCGCGGAAATGCGCGCCGCGCGAATTTTCCCGCGCCATCGCCGCGTGGCAGATGGACCGGCTGACCAGGATCAGGTTCTCCATGTTCAGCCAGTCATGCCAGCTGAGATTGAAGGCCGGGTCCTGTTCCGCCAGGCCGATTTCGCCCAGCGCCGCATCCAGTTCATCCAGCGCCCCCAGCGCGCGGGTCAGGCTGTCGCGGGTCCGCACGATGCCCGCGTCGTCCCACATCATGTCGTACAGCCGGTCGCGCACCGCGTTCATGTCGCCCGCCGGCCGGCCGAACGGCGCCAGCGCACGGGCGGCGGCGGCTTGCAGCGCGGCATCGTCCGGTTCGGAAAATTCGCCTTCCGCCTTTACGAAGGGCGCCATCGCATCGCCGGCCAGCCCGCCGAACACGGTCGAATTGGCGACGCCGTTGCCGCCCAGCCGGTTTGCGCCATGCACCCCGCCCGTATCCTCGCCCGCCGCGAACAGGCCGGGCAGTTCGGTTTTGCCATCGACCCCGAAGACCACGCCGCCCATCATGTAATGCGCGGTCGGCACGATCTCGACCAGCCCGCCGACGAGATCGAAACCGACATCGTGGCAGCGTTCGACCATGCCCTTGAAGGATTTGCGGACCATCGCCGGATCGAGATGCCGCATGGTGATATAGAGGCCGCCATTGGGGCTGGTATGGCCGTGGCGCATCTGTTCGAACATGCCGCGGCTGACGATATCGCGGGTCGCCCGCTCGCCGCGCGGATCGAACCTGTGCATGAAGCGTTCCCCGGCGCCGTCCAGCAGGTGCCCCCCGGCGCCGCGCAGTCCTTCCTCGATGATCGTGCCGGTGATCCTCGTATCCTTGCCCGCGATCAGCCCGGTCGGGTGGAACTGCACCATTTCCATGTCGCGCAGCGGCAGCCCGGCGCGCAGCGCCATCGCCATGCCGTCGCAGCTCTTGTCGCCGGACGGTGTGTGGTAGCGGTACATGGTCGGCCCGCCGCCGGTCGCCAGCAGCACCGCCTTCGCCTGCACGAAGACCAGCGCCCCGTCGCGCATATCGGCCAGCAGCACGCCGGCCAGCCGCTTGCCGTCGACGCTGCGGATCAGCGCCAAGGCCCGGTGTTCCTCCAGCCGGTTGATGTCGCGCGCCCAGACCTGTTCGGCCAGGCGGCTGATGATCTCGATCCCGGTCAGGTCGCCCTTGTGCACGGTGCGGTCGAAGGTCTGCCCGGCGAAGGCTTTCTGGTGGATCGTGCCGTCCGGGTTCCGGTCGAAGAAACAGCCGAGTTCGTTTTCAAGCTCGTGAATCCGGATCACCGCATTGGTGATCAGCGCCCAGGCCAGGTCCTGATTGTTCAGCCATTTGCCGCCCTCGATCGTGTCCATGAAATGGCGCTCGACCGAATCGTCCTTCGACAGGGCGACATTGTATCCGCCCTGCACCATCCTTGTGCAGCCGGATTTCCCCAGCAGCCCCTTGACCGCGATGGTGATATCCAGCGCCGGATCGATCTTGTGGGCGTGCAGCGCGGCGAACAGCCCCGCCCCGCCCGAACCGAGAATCAGGATATCCGTCTGGCGTCTTGCGATGTCGACCATGCTTTTTCAGACCACGTTGAGCAGATAGAGGATGCCGATGGCGAAGGCGAAACCGGCGGCGAGCGCGGCCAGCGTCTTCTGCCGGTCATGCCAGGGCAGGAATTCGACCGCCAGCAGGCGCAGCCCGCCGGCCATGTGCAGGGCCAGCAGGACCACCAGCCCGGTTTCCGCCGCCTTGACCAAAGGATGCGCCGTCCAGTCGATGAAAGCGTCGAACCGCGCGCCGCCGTCGATGACCAGCGACAGCACATACAGATGCACCGGCAGGAACAGCGCCAGCGCCAGCCCCGACACCCGGTGCAGGACGAAGGCCCAGTAGGTCGGGTGATTGCGATGCGCGGCAATCGTACTCATGTGATCGCCCCGACGGCGCGGATGCCGAGCGCCAGCACCGCGACACAGAACAGCGCCGCGACGATATTGGGGACCGCGCCGCGCCAGGCGGTCATTTCCCGCATCACCACCCGCAGCCCGATGGCGCCATGCACCGCCGCCGCGAGGACGAACAGCCCGTAGACGCCGCCCCAGAAGACGCTGCCCCGGGTTCGGCCCAGGATTTCAGCGGCCGACAACCCGTCCTGTACCGCATAGATCATGACGGCCAGATGCAGCAGCACCAGCGGCGCCAGGATCATCGCGGTCAGCCGCTGCGCCGCGAACAGCCACAGCTCCAGCCGTCCGCTCATAGCCGGCCCTTCAGCAGCGCCGCCAGCGTCCGGCGTTTCAGCCCGGCAATCGCCGCCGTCGGGCTGAGATTCTTCGGACAGTGGGTCGAGCAACCCTGCTGGCTGTGACAGGCATGGCAGCCCGCATCCCCCGCGACCGGGCCGAGATGCGCTTCGGGGTCGGCGTCCCGCTCGTCATTGACCAGCGTCCAGACCCGGTTCAGCGCGGCCGGGCCCAGGTAATCCGGTTTCCACGCAACCACGTCGCATGCCGCATAGCAGACGCCGCAGCCGATGCATTCGATGGCGGCCGTGGCTTCCCGGCGCGCCGGGCTTTGCGGGTCCACGTTTGCGAATTCCAGCGAGGCGCCGTCGCGCGGCGCGAAACGCGCGCCGGCATCGCGCCATTTGTCGAAGAACACCGTCATATCGACGGCAAGGTCCTTGACGATGGGGAAATTGCGCAGCGGCCGGATTTCGATCCGCCCGTCTTCCGCAACCGAGTCCACATGGGTGCGGCAGGTCCAGCGCGGCTTGCCGTTCACGGTCATCGCGCAGGATCCGCACATCCCGACCCGGCAGGAAAACCGGTAGGACAGGGTCGCATCCAGTTTCCGCTGCACATAGGTGACCACATCCAGGATCGTCTGGCTGGGCTGGCGCGGCACATTGAAGGTGTCCAGCCAGCCATCATCGCCGCCGCGCCAGATATCGACCCGCAGCGATTTGCCCGATTGCGTTTCCGTCACGGTCCGCCTTCCCTCTATCCCCCTGGCGCGCCATACTCGGGCCAACATGCAATCATGGCAATCCGGCATGGCGCGGCCATCGACGCCGGCCGGTATTCTGCGGGGAAGAACAAAATCATGCAAATGGGCAAATACGGGGTCTGGCATTCATGCAACGCGCTGACCCGGCCACAGATTTCGGAACTGGCGAAAACCGTCGAAAAACTGGGTTACGGCGTCCTGTGGTACCCGGAATCGACGTCCTACGAGTCGATGGCGCTGGGCAGTTACCTGCTGGCGCAAACCGAAACGCTGGCCGTCGGCAGCGGTATCGCCAATATATACGCCCGCGACGCGCTGTCGGCGATGGCCGGGCATAATACGCTGAACACGCTGTATGACGACCGCTTCGTGCTGGGGCTTGGCGTGTCGCACATGCCGCTGGTCGAAGGGGCGCGCGGCCATCAATACGGCAAGCCGGTGACGACGATGCGCGCCTATATCGACGCCATGGACGCCGCCAATATCGCCATTTCCGCGCCGGCGCGGAATATCGTGATCGGCGCGCTGGGTCCGAACATGCTGGCCCTGTCCCGGGACCGGACCTCGGGCGCCCTGCCCTATAACGTGACGCCGGAATACACGGCGCGGGCGCGCGAGATCATGGGCCCCGATGCCTGGCTCTGCATCGAACAGAAAATATGCCTGACCGGCGATGCGGGCACGGCGCGGAACGTGGCCGCCCAGGGGCTGAGCCGCTACATGACGCTGCCCAATTATCGCAACAACTGGCTGCGCTGCGGCTTTTCCGAAAACGAGCTTTCCGGCGGCGGCAACCACCGTTTCCTCGACGCCATGGTCGCCTGGGGCAGCGCCGCCGACATCGAGGCGCGGATCAAGGCGCATTTCGACGCCGGGGCGACCCATGTCTGCATTCAGCCGCTAAACCCCGACGGCGGCGCCGCGCCGGACTGGAAAGCCCTGGAAACCCTGGCGCCGCGATAACGCCATGACGGATGCAGCAACCGCAGAAACCGCGACTGCCGCGACGGCGAAGCGCATCGCCATCATCGGCGCCGGCGCGGCGGGAATCTGCTGCGCCAAATACCTGACCGAGGCCGGATTCGAAAACGTCACCCTGTTCGAGATCGGCACGAAAATCGGCGGCATGTGGTGCTACAGGAACGACAACAACCGATCCTCCGCCTACCGCACGCTGCATATCAACACCTCGCGGAACGTCACGCGGTTCAGCGACCTGGACTTCGCCCCGGACGTGCAGGATTTTCCCGACCATCGGGACATGCACAATTATCTGGAATCCTACGCGGACCATTTCGACCTGCGCCGCCGCATCCGCTTCAATGCGACGGTCACGGATATCCGCCCGGAATTCACGCCCGGCCGGGACGCGCCGAAATGGACCGTGGAAACGGCGGATGGCGAGACCGCGGAATTCGATACGGTCATCGTCGCGACCGGCCACCTGACCGAACCGCTGCACATCCCGGAATTCCGGGACAATTTCAAGGGCGAATACGTCCACTCCCATTATTACCGGGAGCCGGAAGATTTCGTCGGCAAGCGGATCTGCGTGGTCGGGGTCGGCAACAGCGGCTGCGACATCGTCAGCGATATCTGCGTCACCTCGCCCCGCACCGTGCTGGTCGCGCGCTCCGGGGTCCTGATCCTGCCCAAGCTGCTCTGCGGCATCCCGTTCACCGATATCACGCGCAAGATCCAGCGGCCCTGGATACCCGGTTTCCTGCGGCGCAAGCTGACCCGGTGGCTGACCTTCCTGGTGCATGGCCGCATGACCGATCTGGGCTTCAGGCCGCTGACCGAGCGCGCCCATGTGACCAGCAACGCCACCGTCGTCAATCACATCGCCTACAGCCGAATCGAGGTGAAACAGGGCATCGCAAGAATCGAGGGCAAAACGATCCACTTCGTCGACGGCACGGCGGAGGAATTCGATACGCTGATCGCCGCGACCGGCTATCTGATCGACCTGCCCTTCCTCTCGCCGGAGGTCGTACCGATCCGGGACAATGCGATCGACCTGTACGAGCGCATCGTGCCGCCGGGCTGGCCCGGGCTGTATTTCATGGGCATGTTCAATACGGATACGGCGCTCAATATGGTCTTCGAGCACCAGGCCCGCTGGATCCGGGAAATGGAACTGGGCAACGCGGTCCTGCCCGGCGAAGCGGAAATGCGCACCGCCATCGCGGAACACAAGCACTGGGTCAAAAACAACTACCGGGATTCGCCCCGCCATACGATCGAGGAGGAGCACGTCCCCTATCTCGGTTCCCTGAAGCGCACCCTGCGCGAGGCGCGGCGAAGGCGCCGCTGACACCCTGCAACAGAGTGTTTTGCCGGAAGCGTCTCTGTCGCTAAAGTCGATTTCCTTTTTCTCCCAACATGCAGAAAGTCCAGCCATGGCCGACCCGTTGCTGTTTTCACCGCTCCAGATTCGCGGCGTCACCCTGAAAAACCGTGTGGTCATCGCGCCGATGCACCAGTATTCCGCCGTCGAGGGCTATCCGACGGACTGGCACCTGATGAATGTGGGCCGGTTCGCCGCCGGCGGGGCCGGGCTGGTCTTTGTCGAATCGACCAAGGTGGAGCGACGGGGCTGCGGCACCGTCGGCGATACCGGGCTGTGGCACGACGATTTCATCCCGCATTACAAACGGCTGGCCGATTTCATCCGGCAACACGGCGCGGTGCCCGCGATCCAGCTTGGCCATAGCGGCCGCAAGGCGCGGCGGTTCCGGCCCTGGGAAGGCGGCAGGCCGCTGACGCCGCAGCCGGAGGTCAGGGACTGGGACGCCTGGGAACTGGTCGCGCCCAGCGCGGAGGCCGCGAATGACATCGATCCGGTCCCCCGCGCGCTGAGCATCGATGAAATTCATGAGGTCATCGAACATTGGGGACAGGCCGCCGCCCGCGTCGATGCCGCCGGATTCGATGTGCTGGAAATCCACGCGGCGCATGGCTACCTGATCCACCAGTTCCTGTCGCCCTTCGCCAACCGGCGCAACGACGAATATGGCGGATCGGAAGAAAACCGCATGCGTTTCGCGACCGAGGTCGTCAGGGCGATCCGCCGCGTCTGGCCGGACGAAAAACCCCTGTTCATGCGGCTGTCCGTCGAGGACGACGCCGGCTGGGGCCCGGACCAGAGCGCAGCCCTGGCCCGCATCGTCAAACCCCTCGGCGTCGATGTCATCGACTGTTCCTCGGGCGGCATGCGCGGCGCGCCGGTCGTCGATACCGGCCCCATCACCTATGGCTACCAGGTGCCCTATGCGGACAAGGTCAAGCGCGACGGCGATATCCTGACCATGGCCGTCGGGCTGATCGTGCATCCCGACCATGCCGAGGAAATCCTGAACCAGGGCAAGGCGGACCTGATCGCGATCGCCCGCGAGGCGCTGTACAATCCGAACTGGCCGATGGATGCGGCGCGCAAGCTGGGCGTCGGCAACCCCTTCGACACGGTGCCGCCGCCCCAACGCTACTGGCTGGAAAAGCGCGACAGTGCCGTTCAGGATTTCACGCCGTCGACCTACCGCGACTGAACGCGAAGCGGGTTACGTCGTGGCCGGCGCGGCCAGCGCCTCGCGGATTTCGTCGTCGGGAATATCGTCGAAGGATGCGTAGTTGAGCGCATAGAGCCGCGCATACAACCCGTTCCGCTCCAGCAGGGATTCATGGGCGCCGGTTTCGACGATGCGGCCTTCCTGCAGCACGATGATCCGGTCGGCGCCGCGGATGGTGGCCAGCCGATGGGCGATCACGATCCCCGTGCGGCCTTCCAGCAGCCGTTTCAACGCGATCTGGATTTCGCGCTCGGTATAGCTGTCGATGCTGGCCGTCGCCTCGTCCAGCACCAGGATCCGCGCATCCGCGACCAGCGCGCGGGCGAAGCTGATGAGCTGCCGCTGGCCCAGCGACAGGTTGCGCCCCTGCTGGTCCAGCACGGTGTCATAGCCCCGCGGCAGTTGCGAAATGAAGCCGTGCGCGCCGACGATTTTTGCGGCCCTTTCCACATCCGCGCGGGTCGCGCCTGTGGTCCGGTAGCAGATATTGTCGAAAATCGTGCCGGTGAACAGGAACGGGTCCTGCAGGACCATGGCGATATGGCGGCCCAGCGCCGCCTTGGTGTAGTCCCGCACATCGCGCCCGTCGATCGTGACCGCGCCGTCCCAGACTTCGTAGAACCGGTGGATCAGCGAGGTGATGCTGGTCTTTCCCGATCCCGTCGGCCCGACCAGCGCCACGGTTTCGCCGCGCCTGACCTCAAACGATATGTCCTTCAGCACCGGCTGGTTCCGCACATAGCCGAAAGTCACGTTTTCGAAGGCGATACTGCCCTCGATGGTTTCCGGGTCGATGGCGTCCGGCTTGTCGGTAATGGCGAGCGGGACTTCCAGCACCTCGAAAATGCGCTGGCCGGAGGCCATGGCCCGCTGCATGACGCTGTACTGGATCGTCAGCGAGCGAATGGGATCGAAAAACCGCTGCACATAAAACAGGAAGGCCACCATCACGCCGACATCGAGGGCGTCCTCCAGCACCAGCGTACCGCCGACCACGACCACGATGCCCATCGCGGCGCCGGTCAGCGTATCGACGATCGGCACCATGATCTGCGCGAATTTCGCCGAGCGCAGATGGGCGAACAGGTTTTCCTTCGCCTTGTCGTCATACAGCCGGAAATTGACGTCCTCGCGTCCCATCCCCTGCACGGTGCGGACCGCGTGGATTCCTTCGGCCAGCGCGCCATTGGCGATGGAATTGGTTTCCCGCGCCCGGCGAAACGCCCGGCGGGCCGGCGGCAGCCAGATCAGCCGAACGATCAGCAGCGCCGGCACGACGGACAGCGTGACCAGCCCGAGATTGAAGTTGAGCGACAGCATGATGACGATGATGCCGACGAGCAGCACCAGGTCACCCACGACGGTGATCGAGTTTTCGAGGAATTCCTGCAGCGAGTTCACATCGCCCTGCAGCCGCGACATCATGCGGCCGATTTCCGTCCGGTCCATGAAGCTGAGCGACACATTCTGCAGATGCGCGAACATGGCGCGGCGGAGATCGAAGATGACGCGCTCGCCGGTCAGCCCGACGATACGGTCCTGCACCCAGTTCGACGCGTAGCTCAGCAGGATGGCGGCGCCGAACGCGGCCACGGCGAACCCCAGCAGGGACACGCTGGCGCTGTCGGATACAAGCGCGTTGTCGATGGCGTAGCGGATGATCAGGGGAATCACCAGCTGCGCGCCGGTGAAGGCGAGGACCGCGAGCAGCGCGATATAGATCCGCTTCCTGTAGGGATGGACATAGGCGAAGAAACGCCGGATCACATGGCCGTCGAACGCCGCGCCGAACATTTCCTCGTCATGGCTGATCTGCGAGCCCACGACCGCCCGGGGCGGCCGTTCCTGCGTCGCGGTATCGAATGGGACCGTCACTCCGCTACTACTCCTTCGAGGGCCTGGTCGTCGCTGGTCCGGCTTTGCAGGGCGAACAGCGCCGCATAGCGCCCGCCCGACGCCACCAGCGACTCATGCGTGCCGCGCTCCACGATGCGCCCGGCTTCCAGGAAGACGATTTCATCGGCATGGCGCAATCCGCCGAGCCGGTGCGAAATGATGATGGTCGCGCATTTGTCCGTATGGGCCTTGAGCGCCTGCCGGATCCGGCGCTCTGTCCCCGCATCGATGGCCGCCGTCGCATCGTCGAACACCATGACGGATGCGTCGAGGATGGCGGCGCGGGCGATGGCCAGCCGCTGCTTCTGTCCGCCCGACAGCGACACCCCGCGTTCCCCCACCAGCGTGCGGTAACCATCCGGCAACTGGTTCACGAACCCGTCGATCTGCGCCAGCGACGCGGCCCGCTCAATCGATTCGTCGTCGACCCAGGGGTCGCCATAGGCGACGTTGTTTTCCAGCGACGAGGTAAACAGGAACGGGTCCTGCTGGACAACCTTCACCGCATCGCGCAGCGAGGACAGGGTCACGGTCCTGATATCCTGGCCGCCGATCAGGATTCGGCCGCCCGTTACGTCATAGTAGCGCGGCAGCAGATGTGCGACGGTCGATTTTCCGCTGCCCGGCGGCCCGACGATGCCGAGGGTTTTGCCCCGTTCGACCCGAAAGCTCACGCCGTTCAGCACCGGCGGCGCGCCCTCGCCCTGGTAGGCGAAGGAAACGTCCTGGAATTCAACGGCCCCGTCCGACAGGTCCAGCGGTTTTGCATCCGCGGCATCCCGGATCGCCGGCTCCAGGTCGAGCACGGCGAACAGCCGCGCGCCGCAGGTGGAGGCGCGGGCAATGGAGTTCACCACCATGCCCAGCTGGCGCACCGGCAGTTGCAGAATCGTGATGAAGGTCAGGAAGACGGTCAGCGTGCCGACCGTCATGCTGCCGTCGATGACCCGCAACCCGCCGACCCACAGCACCAGCCCCATGGACACGAAATACGAGAAGGTCATGACCGCGACCGACGACACACGGACCCTGATCCGCTCATCCGCCAGCGCCATCGCCTCGCCGGAGGCTTCGTCGTATTTGCGCATCTCATGGGGTTCGGCGCCGAAGGCCCGCACGACGCGAATCCCGGTCAGGTTTTCGTCCATGACCCGGCCGAGATTGGCCATCCGGTCCTGCAGCGACAGCCATAACCCCCGCAGCCTGAGCCGCGTTACCGACGAATGCCAGGCCACGAAGGGCACGAAACTCAGGCTCAGCAGACCCAGCGAAACATCGATGGACAACAGCAGATAGGTCCCGGCGCCGATCAGGACGCTGAGCAGGAAAACGCGCAGCACCGCCGTATTCATGAACATCCGGACCCCTTCGAGGTCCAGCATGCCGCGCGTGATCAGCTCGCCCGTATGGACCCGGTCATGGAACGAAAAACTGAGCTGCTGCAGCTTGCCGTAGAATTCCCGCCGCAGGTCATAGGCGACCAGATGGCCCAGCGCCTCGCCGTTATAGTTATGGATCAGCGTGAAGACGCCGCGCATAACCGAGACGCCCAGCAGGATTGCCGCCGTGCGCCACAGCGCGGCCTCCGCTTCCTCCGGCGTGGCCACGCCCTCGCCCAGCAGGCCAAGGGCGCTGTCGACCGCCGCCCCCAGATACTGCGGAATCATCAGCTGGAAGGCCGCGGCGACGAGGGTTGCCGCGATGGCGGCGGACAGGCGCCATTTGTAGCGGAAGCTGAGCCGCAGGATTCGCATCAGGGTCGCGGTATCGTTGGCGAACCCGCGCTCGTCCTCGACCGAGAACCCGCCATACGCCCGCACCGCGCCGCGCGGTTTCTGATCACCTGGCCGGTTTTTTTGCGATACTTCGCTCTCTGTCATGCACACAGCTTCCCGCGACAAGGCAATCGGTCGCATATTCGCGGCCATCACCCTCACGGTCCTTCAAGATGCGGAACGGGTTAAGGGCAGAATAGACGATGCGGCACATCGCCACAAACAAGGCATGTAGGACATGCGCCCGGCCGTGACAATATCCCGTCTCGGGCCAACCGCCCCCGGTCAGTCCGCCGAACGGTGGAGACCATGGGCGATGGCCATGTAATCCGGTTCGTTTTCCGGCGTCAGCACGCCATGGCGTATCATGAAATCCATGATAACAAGGTTGCAGTTGAACTTGAAATCGGTGGAATCCCGGATCCGCGCCGCGACATCCTCAATCGGCCACAATTCGAACCGGTCGACCTCCCCGTCCTGGTTCACGGGTGTGAAATCGCCGGGCAGTTCAAGGTCGTAGCAGAATATCTGGTCAGGTTTCAGCGTATCGCCCGCCTGGTGGCAATAGGACAGGGCCCCCACCGGCCGCACCGAAGCCGCCAGTTCCCGCGGTATTCCTGCCTCTTCGGCGCATTCCTTGATGATATTGTCGCGCGTGCCGATACCGATGGGCTGGCCGCCGGCGACCATATTGTCCAGCATGCCGGGAAAGGTCGGCTTGTCCTTCGCGCGGGTCGCCACCCAGAGGAAAAGCGCGCCGTTGCGCCGGACATAGCCGTTCATGTGTACGCCCCAGGCCCGCACGCCAAACCGGGGGCAGGCCGCGCGCTCCATCTGCAACAGGGGCGCATCGCGCCAGTTCCGCATGACCGGATAGGCTTCGTCGCGCCAGCCGGTCACCTCGCCCGCCGCCGACAGTTCGCGCAGAACCCCGTCCATAGCCGCGCTGCGCGATGCGAAATCGCCAAACGCGGGCGACAGGCCAATCTGTTCCGGATTCGTCACGAACACGTCCGGCCAGGCCGACAGTCGCGCCGCGAACGACCGGTCGAGCCAGCCGATTCGCTGCGCGCCGGTCACGAAGGGCAGGAACTGCGACAGGTCGGCGTTGTTGCACGCATTTATATGGTCCAGGTAGCTCATCGCGCCCCGTGCGTCAGGCGACCTTCCGGCGCCGCGATTCCGAAACGAAGACCTCTTCGACGCAGAACATCGCGCGCAGGCATTCGCCGATATAGGCGGCCAGGGACGGTTCCATGTCCGTCATCCGGATTTCGACGCATAGTCCGCCATCGCCGGAACCCGCCCGGGTCACGTTCATCTGCGCAGGCACGAGGCCGCGCTTGGCGAACGGTTCAAGGATACGCGGCAACGCGCCCGGATCCGCAACCGCGGTCACCGAAAAACACGCAACGGGCCCTGTTTGATCAAATCTGCTTATGGTCATGATGTGCAACCTCAATTATCGATACCGCAAGACGAACGCCACCCGTCCGATCCCCTACGAGGACCGGGGTGGTAATTCGGATGCGGGACCCGATATGAGATTGCAGGCACATGGTGCGGGTTATATCAACATCGTTTCCGAAATTGCAAGCCCGTCCGCCACACCGAAAGGGAGCATCGCGCATGCATCGCAGCATTCTGATAGCCATTATTCCCCTTCTGGCCGCCTGCGCGCCGGAACCCGTCGGGCACTGGTCCCGTCCCGCCGGCGACGATAACGCCGCCTGGTCCCGCGATACCGCCGCCTGCCGCAGCGAAGCAAAGCGCCGGGCCGAACGGGATTTCGAACTGGAAACGCAGCATCTCGACCGCGGCCAGGTCGGCGTCTTCGGTCGGCAGTCGATCGCAACCGATATCGCCCGGCGCGACGCCAGGCAGTACCAGCAATCGCTGTACGAAAACTGCCTGCGCAGCCTCGGATATGTTCCGCGGCAATCCGAGGGCAAGCCCGCAGCGCCGCTGGAATCACGGTAAAACACGTCGTGATGAAACGAACGCACGAAAAGCGTTCGATACAGAGCACGCCAATAGCCCTGTATTCCCCTGCATGTTATATCTGCGCCAGTGCAAACAGGATGGCCTGACATTGGCGAAGCGCTCCCGGCGGAAACTTGAACTGGATGAATCGACCCGGGCGCTGGTGCGCCGGATCTGGCGCGAATACGTGCGTCAGCATACCGGCAAGATCCTGCTCGCGGTCCTCTGCATGGTCGTTGTGGCGGCCGCGACCGGCGGACAGGCGCGGCTGATCGAACCGGCGCTCGACCGCGTTCTCGTCACCGGCGATGCGCAACTGGTGTGGATCATCCCGCTGGCGTTCTTTGCGATTTCGGTTATCAAGGGATGCGCCAGCTACGGCCAGTCCGTCCTGATGCAGACCGTCGGCCTGCGCGTGGTCACCACGTTGCAAAGCCAGATGTTCGCCAGAATTATCCACGCCGACATGGCGTTTCTGCATGGCGACGCGACGGGCCGGCTGATTTCCCGATTCACCAACGATGTGAACTTCCTGCGCGAAGCCGTGGTCAAGACGGTGACCGCATCGGTGCGCGACCTGCTGACCGTGATCGTGCTGGTCGGCGTGATGTTCTACACGCACTGGATGATGGCGGCGCTGGCGTTCTTCGTCTTTCCGGTCAGCCTGTGGCCCATCATTTATATCGGCCGGCGGCTGCGCCGCGTTTCGGCCGATACCCAGGTCGAACTGGGATCGCTGACGGCGCTGCTGGACGACGTCTTCAAGGGCATTCGCCAGGTCAAGGCCTATGGCATGGAAGACCACGAGCAGCGCCGGGCGGATTCGATGTTCGAGTCGATCTACCGGTATATTCTCAAGGCGGCCAGCGTGCGCTCCCGTTCCTATCCGATCATGGAAAGCCTGGGCGGCCTGGCCATCGCTGTCGTCCTCTGCTTCGGCGGGTATCAGGTCCTGAGCGGCGAAACGACGGTCGGCAAGCTGATCGCGTTCCTGACCGCGCTGGTCATGGCCTATCAGCCGGTGCGCAGCCTCGCGGCCATGAATGCGAGCCTCCAGGAAGGACTCGCCGCAGCCCAGCGGATTTTCCATATGATCGACAACAAGCCGCGGATTTTCGACAGCCCGGACGCCCGGCCGCTGGCGGTGGACAGGGGCGCCGTGCGGTTCGACGACGTTCATTTCTCCTATGGCGACGACATTCCGGCATTGCGGGGCGTCTCCATCGATGCCCCGGCGGGATCGATGGTCGCGCTTGTCGGTCCGTCCGGGGCGGGCAAATCCACGGTGCTGAACCTGCTGCTGCGGTTTTACGACATCACCGCCGGCAGTATCGCCATCGACGGCCAGGATATCCGCACTGTGACGATTGAATCCCTGCGACGGTCGACTGCCCTGGTCAGCCAGGAAACCGGCCTGTTCGACGCCACGGTCCGCGAAAACATCGCCTATGGCGATCCGGATGCCGGCGAGGACGCCGTTATCGCGGCGGCAAAGGCCGCCGCGGCGCACGAATTCATCATGGAACTGCCCGCTGGCTATGACACGATGATCGGCGAACGCGGGCTGCGCCTGTCCGGCGGTCAGCGGCAGCGCCTGTCGATTGCCCGGGCCATGCTGCGCGATGCGCCGATCCTGCTGCTCGACGAGGCAACCTCGTCGCTCGACACCCAGTCGGAGCGACAGGTCCAGGCCGCGCTGAAGCGGCTGATGACAAATCGAACGACCCTTGTCATCGCCCACCGCCTTTCCACCGTGATCGATGCCGATATCATCTATGTCCTGGACAGGGGCGGCGTCGCGGAACAGGGCACCCATCAGGAACTTCTCGCCCTGAACGGCCTGTATGCGACGTTGAGCCGCATGCAGTTCGCGCCGGAACCGGCGGAAGTCACGGACCCCGATGCCGCGACGGCTCGGGTGGGCGCATGACGCCATGCGGGCCTTGCGACCGGTTCTTGGCCATCCCCTCGCACAGTCCGCGCTGTGCTGGATCGTCGCGTGCTATATCAGGCTCGTGTGGCGCACCGGCCGCTGGACCATCGTCGACGGGGAAGGTCCGCTGGCGCGCAACCGGGAACGGCGCCCGTTCATCGCGGCGTTCTGGCACGGACGGCTGGCGATGATGCCGTATGCGCTGGGCGGCGCGGCGCAGGATATCACCGTCATGATTTCCAACCACCGGGACGGCCGCATGATCGCCCGCGCGGTCAAATTCTTCGGCATCGCGGTTATCGCGGGATCGACGTCGAAAGGCGGCGCCTCGGCATTCCGCAGCGCGGTTCGGGCGCTGCGCGACAATGCGATCCTCTCCATCACCCCGGACGGGCCGCGCGGACCGCGCATGCGGGCCAGCGACGGCGTGGCGGTGCTGGCGCGATTTACGGGGGCGCCGGTCTATCCCGTCGCCTTTTCAACCTCGCGCCGCAGGGTGCTGGGAAGCTGGGACCGCTTCGTGCTGCCGCTTCCGTTTTCGCGCGGCGTCTTCGTCTGGGGCGCGCCCATCGAAGCCGGTCCGCAGCGCGACGGGGAAACGGTCGAAACCATGCGACTGAGGATCGAGGACGCGCTGAACGCGGTAACGGAAAAAGCCGACAGGCTCACCGGGCAGCCGGTCGTTGCGCCCGACGGCGTTTCCCCGGTCGCCCCGGCGAAGCGGTGACAGCGTGACCGGCCTGGCGCTGTATCGCGGCCTCACGGGGCTCGGCGCACCGCTGATCGTCCACCTGCTGCGCCGGCGCCTGAACGCCGGCAAGGAGGATTCGGCACGCTTTCCCGAACGCCGCGGCATTGCCTCGCGGCCGCGGCCCTATGGCCCGCTGGTCTGGATGCATGCCGCCAGCGTCGGCGAGGCGCAATCGGCCCTGTCGCTGATCGCCCGGATGCTGCGGGTCCGGACCGATCTCCATATTCTGGTGACCACGGGCACCGTAACCTCGGCCGGCATTCTGGCCGACCGGCTGCCGCCGCGAAGCTTTCACCAGTACGTCCCCGTCGACTACCTGCCCTGGGTTCGACGGTTCCTCGACCACTGGGACCCGGACATGGCCGTGTGGATCGAGTCGGAATTCTGGCCGAACCTGATATCCGAAACCGCGAGTAGGGACATTCCCGCGATCCTGGTCAATGGCCGGATCTCCCGGAAATCGGTCGCCAACTGGCAATTCCTGCCCGGTTTCATCCGCGGCATCATCGGCAATTTCCGGCTCTGTCTGGCGCAGAGCGACGACGAGGCCGACCGGTTTCGCCGCCTCGGCGCCGACCCGGTGCGATGCGTCGGCAACCTGAAATTCTCCGCCGCCGCCCTGCCGGCGGAGGAACCCGAACTGCGCCGCCTGGCGACCCGGGTGGACGGGCGGCCGCGATGGATCGCCGCCAGCACCCATCCCGGCGAGGAAGCCCTGGCCGCCGAGGCGGATCGCCTGTTGCGGCAACGGTATCCGAACCTGCTGACCATCGTCGCGCCGCGTCATCCCGCGCGGGGCCCGGGCATCGCGGCGGAGCTCGGCAAATCCGGGCTCCGCGTGGCGCGGCGGGCCGGCGGCGACGACATCGAGCCCGCGACCGATATCTATGTCGCGGACACGCTGGGCGAGTTGGGGTTGCTTTACCGACTGGCCGACATCGCCTTCATCGGCGGCACGATGGATGCGTATGGCGGCCACAATCCGCTGGAGGCGGCGCAGCTGGACTGCGCCGTGCTGCATGGTCCGGACATGGCGAATTTCACGACGGTCGCGCAGCAACTGGCCCGAGCCGACGCCGCGCAGGTCGTCACGGACGCGGCGTCGCTGGCGGCGGCGGTGCAGGCGCTGCTGGACAATCCGCTACGGCGCGAAACCGTCGCCCGGGCGGCGGCGGATGTCGCGCTGGCCAATGCCGAAGTCGTCGACCGCGTCATGGAACACCTTCAGCCCTTTATCGACGCGCTGCCCGCCGAGGAACCGGATGCGCGCCCCTGAATTCTGGACGCGGTCCGGCGGTCCGGGACTGTTCCTGGCGCCGCTGGGCTGCGCCTTCGCCGCCGTTTCGGGCCTTCGCCGCCGGTTGGCAACGCCCTGGCGGGCCCCGGTGCCGGTCATCTGCGTCGGTAATCTCGTGGCCGGCGGCGCGGGCAAGACGCCGGTCGCCCTGGGGCTGGGCCTGCTGCTGCGCGAACGGGGACGCGATATCCATTTCCTCAGCCGCGGCCATGGCGGCCGGCTGGCGGGTCCCGTCCGGGTCGATCCCGCGCGCCACACCGCCCGGGAGGTCGGCGACGAACCGCTGCTGCTGGCGGAACTCGCCCCGTGCTGGGTCGCGCGCGACCGCGTCGCCGGCGCGAAGGCCGCCATCGCCGCCGGCGCCGACGTGATCGTGATGGATGACGGCTTCCAGAACAATGCGCTCGCCAAATCGCTCAGCCTGCTGGTCATCGATGGCGGTTACGGCTTCGGCAATGGCCGGGTGATGCCGGCCGGCCCCCTGCGCGAACCCGTTGCCGGGGGGCTGGCCCGCGCCGACGCCGCCATCGTCATGACGCCGGACACGCGCGACGTCATGGCGTCGCTGGCAAACGCCGGTGTACCGGTGCTGCAGGCCCGGCTGGCCGTCCTGCCATCGGCGGAGCGGCTGACGGGCCGGAAGGTCGTGGGTTTCGCCGGAATCGGCCGGCCGGAGAAATTCTTCGCGACGCTGGAGGAACTCGGCTGCACCCTGGTTGCGCGGTACGGCTTTGCCGACCACCACGACTATACGCCGGAGGAAATCATGCGGATCGCCGAAACCGCCGACGCGGCGGGCGCTGTCCCCGTCACGACGGCGAAGGATTACGCGCGCCTGTCGCCGGACGCGCGCGCCATGGTCGAAACGGTCGGCGTTACCCTGGAATGGCGCGACCAGGCGGAAATCGACGCGCTGCTGAAGCGCGCCGTCAGGTCCTAATTCGCCGGCTGCGGCGACAGCAGCAGGGCGGGGTCTATCCGCCGGTCGAACCAGTTGATGCGCCAGTCCAGATGCGGGCCGGTCGCACGGCCCGTCGCGCCGATGGCGCCGATACGCTGGCCGCGCGCCACCGTTTCGCCCGGTTTCACCTCGACCCTGCTCAAATGCAGGAAGGCGGAAGTCAGCCCGTGGCCGTGATCCAGGATCAGCGTGCCGCCGGTGTAATACATATCGTCCCGGGCCAGCACGACGACGCCCGGCGCGGGCGCGACCACGGGCGCGCCGACCGGTCCCGCATAATCGATACCGTAATGCGGCTGGCGGGGCTCGCCGTTCAGGATTCGCTGGCTGCCATAGACGCCGGTTACCGGGCCGTCCGCCGGCCGGATCCAGTCGCCGAGGAAGTGCGTGGCGTCGCGGTCGCTTTTCCGCACCGCGGCGATCGCTTCGTTCTCCGCCCTGATCCGCGCCAGCACTTCGGGCGGCGGCGTCACCATTTTCGCCGGCAGCCCGTCAATCCGCTGGATCGCGTATTCACGCGGCGTCACGTCCAGGACCTTCTCGGTCACGGTCCCATCGGGCAGGCGAACCGACAGGATCGCCTTCGGCGGCGCGTCCCGGTTGAAGCCGAAGATGAAATCGCCGTTCGGCGAAACCCGCAGGGTCCGGCCATCCAGCATCGCCACCGCGCGCGGTTCGGTCCTGCCGCGAATCAGGCCGCCCTGCGTCATCCGCCCGTGCAGTTCCAGCGCATCGGCGACAGGCGCGACCAGCATCAGCAGCAGGATGCCGAGCAGCTTCACAGCAGTTTGCCCTGCTCTTCCGGCGGTTTCGCCTTCGCCCTCGTGCGGGGCCTTGTGCCGGATCCGGATATCACGGCTTGCGCCCTTTCCTTCTTTGCAAACTGCAACGTCACAACGTCTCCCGGCTTCGTGCGTTTCGCGGAAGTGACCGGTTCGTTTTTTTCATCGCGAACGACAACGAAGCCGCGCTCCAGCACGCGCTCGAAGGAATAGCTTTCCAGCAGCCCGCCCAGCTGGTTCACCCGGCCCCGGGCGTCGTCGAGCGGGCGGCGCATGCCCTGCGCCAGCCGATGCGACAGGTCGTCGAGGGTCTCCCGACCGTCCCGCATGGCGCGGTTGACCGGCGCGACGGACAGCCGCGCGGCGACGCCGGCAAACCTGTCGTCCTGGCGGCCCAGCAGCCGGGCGACCGCCGCCTGCATGGCGCGGACTTCGCTCTCCACGCGGCTCGCCGCCGCGCCGATCACCTGGTCCGGGCTCTTCAGCCGCGCCGCGAGCAGCGCCACCGCCTGCTGCCGCTGCGTGACCAGCCGGGCGCCCCCGTTGGCGAAGCGTTCCGCCGCCACGTCCAGCCGCTGCATCTGCACGCCGAGCAGCCCGCTGACATCCGGCAGGCCGCGCGCCAGCCCGTCGACCTGCATCTGCCGCCGGTCGATCAGCCGCGTCATGCCGCCGACCATCCGCCGCGCCACATCCATCACATCCTGCAGCAGTTCCGCCCGCACGGGCACCGCCATTTCGGCGGCCGCCGTCGGCGTCGGCGCGCGGCGGTCCGATGCGAAGTCGATCAGGGTGGTGTCGGTTTCATGCCCGACCGCCGAAATCACCGGAATGTCGGAGGCGGCGACGGCGCGCACGACGATTTCCTCGTTGAAGGCCCAGAGATCCTCCAGGCTGCCGCCGCCCCGCGCGACGATCAGCACATCCGGCCGGGGGATATCGCCACCCGCCGCCAGCCGGTTGAATCCCTCGATAGCGGCCACGACCTGCGCCGCCGCCGTATTGCCCTGCACCAGGACCGGCGCCAGCAGGACATGGCGGGGGAACCGGTCGGCGAGCCGATGCAGGATATCGCGAATCACCGCGCCGGTCGGCGAGGTCACGACGCCGATCACCGCCGGCAGATAGGGAATCGGCTTCTTGCGCGCGTCGTCGAACAGCCCTTCGGCGGCGAGCCTGCGACGCCTTTCCTCCAGCATCTTGAGCAGCGCGCCCTCGCCCGCCAGCTCCATCGATTCGATCACGATCTGGTATTTCGAGCGGCCGGGATAGGTCGTCAGTTTCCCCGTCGCGATCACTTCCATGCCGTCTTCGGGTTTGACCGCCAGCCGCCCCGCAACGCCGCGCCAGCACACCCCGTCCAGCACCGCATCCTCATCCTTCAGCGCCAGGTACAGATGGCCGGAAGCGGCGCGTTTGAAGCCCGAAACCTCCCCCCGCACCCGGACATAGGAATAGGCGTCCTCGACTGTCCGCTTGAGCGCGCTGGACAGCTCCGATACGGAGTATTCGGGAAGATTGGGCGCGGGTTCGGCGGAAATTTCAGGCATTACTGAGGCTGCGTGATATGTAGGGTCCCTGAGTATACCTCGATATGTCATCGCGTGGAGGGAGAGTATGAAAGTTCTGGTGGTCGGTTCCGGCGGCCGCGAACACAGCCTGTGCTGGGCCATCGCGGCCTCGCCCCTGTGCAGCAAGCTGTATTGCGCCCCGGGCAATGCCGGCATCGCGCGGGAGGCCGAATGCGTGCCGATTGCCGCCGACGACCTGGGGGCCCTGATCGCCTTCGTGCAGGAAAACGCCGTCGAATTCGTCGTCGTCGGGCCGGAAGGGCCGCTGGTCCTGGGCCTCGTCGACCGGCTGGACGCCATCGGCGTCAAATCCTTCGGCCCCAGCGCCGCCGCCGCCGCGCTGGAGGGGTCCAAGGGATTCACCAAGGATTTCTGCGCCAGATACAATATCCCGACCGCCGCCTATGGCCGCTTTACCGACGCCGAAGCCGCCCGCGCCTATGTCCGGCGGCAGGGCGCGCCCATCGTCGTCAAGGCGGACGGGCTGGCCGCCGGCAAGGGCGTCACCGTCGCCGCGACGGTCGCGGAAGCGATTGCCGCCATCGATGACGCCATGGTCGACAGCCGCTTCGGCAATGCCGGCGCGGAAGTCGTGGTCGAGGCCTTCCTGCGCGGCGAGGAAGCCAGCTTCTTCGCGCTCTGCGACGGGGAACACGCCCTGCCGCTGATTTCCGCCCAGGACCACAAACCCGTTTTCGACGGCGACAAGGGCCCGAATACCGGCGGCATGGGCGCCTATGCCCCGGCGCCGGTGATGACGGACGCCCTGGCGGAAACCGTGATGGCGCGGATTATACGGCCGACGGTCGCGGGCATGAAGGCCGACGGCCGCCCCTACAAGGGCATCCTCTATGCCGGGCTGATGATCGAAAACGGCGACCCGCAGCTGATCGAATACAATGTCCGCTTCGGCGATCCGGAATGCCAGGTGCTGATGGCCCTGCTGATGTCCGATATCCTCACCGCCATGATCGCCGCCTGCGACGGGGTGCTGAACAGCTTCGCCCTGCGCTGGCGGCAGGGTTCGGCGCTGTCCGTCGTCATGGCCGCCAGCGGCTATCCCGGCGATTACGCCAGGGGCGACGAGATCAGGGGCGTGGACGGGTTGGGCGACAGGGACCTTGTCGTCTTCCACGCAGGCACCGCGCGGGACGATGCGGGGCGGCTGCGGGCCAATGGCGGCCGCGTGCTGAATGTCACGGGCATCGGCCCGACCGTCACCGTGGCGCAGGCCAGGGCCTATGCCGCGATAGACCGGATCGACTGGCCCGGCGGGTTCTGCCGCCGCGACATCGGCTGGCGCGCCGTCGCGCGGGAAAGGAACGGTCCAGCCTGACCGACGGCTACAGCGCCATTTCCAGCCGCTGTTCCATGACGGCCCGCCCCCAGGTTTCGCCGGTGCATTCCGACACAACATGAAAACCCGCACGGGCATACAGCGTACCGGCCGGTTCCAGCCCGCGAAACGTGGTCAGGTAGAGGGAGGACAGCCCCGCATTCCGCGCGAATTCGACCGCCTCGCCGAGCATCCGCCCGCCCAGCCCCTGCCCCGCCAGCGATTCGTCCAGGATAAACCAGCGCAGATGCCCCTGGCCTTCCGCCGCGCCCGGATCGCTGCCGTCTATCGTGATCGAACCCAGGATGCGACCATGTTCCGCAACCGAGCAGATCCGGTCCCGCGCCGGCTCATACCGCAACAGGAAGTCGCCCATTTCACGCGCGACCATTGCCTCGAAACAGGTCGGAAACCCCCATTCCCGCGCATAGTACCGGCCATGCATCGCCGCGACATCGCCGAGCAGTCCGGGCGCCGGCCCCAGCGTCAATATAATCGTTTCAAACACGATTTACTTTAGCGCCGCGCCGCGAAGAAGTCGCGCAGCAGCGCCGCCGCCTGCGATTCCGCAAGGCCGCCGATGACTTCCGGCGCGTGGTGGCAGGTATCCTGAAGGAAAAACCGGGCGCCGTGTTCGACCCCGCCGCCCTTGGGGTCATAGGCGCCGAAATAGAGCCGCCGGATACGGGCAAAGGAAATAGCGGCCGCGCACATGGCGCAGGGTTCCAGCGTCACATACAGGTCCGCCAGGGGCAGGCGCGCCGCCCCGGCCTTCGCCGCCGCCTCGCGAATGACCAGGATTTCCGCGTGCGCGGTCGGGTCGTGCCGTTCCTCGGTCCGGTTGCCGGCCCGCGCCAGCACCGCGCCGGTGACGCTGTCCACCAGCACCGCGCCGACCGGCACCTCGCCGCGCGCCGCCGCCGCTTTCGCCTCGGCCAGCGCCTGCGCCATATGGGAATCGCCTGTCATGCCGCGCACCCTGCCGCGCCGATTCATCCGGGTCAATCGCAGCGTTGCGCGGCCCCTCCATTGCCTGTATCAGACGCCCCATGAATACGCCAACCCCCGAACCGACCCCCAAGGGCGACCGGATCGCCAAGATCATGGCGCGCGCCGGGCTGTGTTCGCGCCGCGATGCCGAACGCTGGATCGCCGAGGGCCGCGTCGCCGTCGCCGGCAAGGTCATCGACTCGCCGGCCCTGAACATCACCGACCTCAATTCCATCCGCGTCGACGGCAGGCCGCTGCCGAATACCGAGCCGCCGCGGCTGTGGCGCTACCACAAGCCGCCGGGCATCGTCACGACCGCCCGCGACCCCGAGGGACGCCCGACGGTCAGCGACAAGATGCCCGCGGGCATGCCGCGCGTCATGCCCATCGGCCGGCTGGATATCACCTCGGAGGGGCTGCTGCTGCTGACCAATGACGGGGAACTGAAACGCCACCTGGAACTGCCGACGACCGGCTGGACGCGCCGCTACCGGGCGCGGGTCTATGGCCGGGTCGAGGTCGGGAAGCTGGAGGCGCTGAGCAAGGGCGTCACGGTCGAGGGCATCAAATACGGTTCGATAGAGGCGAAACTGGAGCATCAGGAAGGCGCCAACGCCTGGGTCGCCATCGGCATCCGCGAGGGCAAGAACCGCGAGGTGCGCAAGGTCATGGCGCATCTCGGCTATACAGTGAACCGGCTGATCCGCATCTCGTTCGGCCCCTTCCAGCTCGGCGGGCTGGAGCGGGGAGTCGTGGAGGAAATGCCGACCCATGTCCTACGCGACCAGCTGGGCAAGGCGACGGCGGAGAAAATCGGCATTGCGACTCGTCGGGGGTAGGCTGCGCGGCAAGCTGCTCACCGCGCCGCCGGGCAAGGCCGTCCGGCCGACGGCGGACCGGGCGCGGGAATCGCTGTTCAACATCCTCGAAAACGGCCGCGCCGCCCGTGTCACAGGGCTGCGCCTGCCGGGCGCGCATGTGCTCGATGCCTTTGCCGGGACCGGCGCGCTGGGGCTGGAAGCCCTGAGCCGGGGCGCCGCCCATGTCGCCTTCATCGAGAATGCGCGGGTCGCCCGGCGCGCGCTGGAGGAAAACATTTCCGCCTGCAGGGCGGGCGATTCTGTCGAAATCCTCGACGCCGACGCCACCAGCCCGCCCCCGGCGCGCGCCCCCGTCGACCTTGCCCTGCTGGATCCGCCCTATGGCGCGGCGCTTCCGGTTCCGGCGCTGGTCGCGCTGAACGACCGGGGCTGGTTCCATGACGGCACCCTGATCGTGGTGGAATACGGCGCCGGCGAAAGCTTCACCCCGCCGGATTTCCTGGAACCGCTCGACGAGCGCCGCTATGGCGCGGCGCGGTTCATGCTATTGCGCCGCCGGAATCCTGCGGATTAGCGGCACGACCATCACGGCGACCGGCAGCAGCGCCAGGCCGGCGATGAAATACGGCGAGTCCGCCCCTATCGCGGCGAAGACGAACCCGGCCCAGGCGGGGCCGCCGATCCGCGCGGCGCTGGCCGTCGACTGGGCCAACCCCATGACGCCGCCCTTCACGTCCTGCGGCGCCACCTGGATCATCAGGCTCTGGATCGCCGGACCGATAATGCTGAACCCGACGACGACCAGCAGCAAGGGCAGCAGCACCAGATACGGTGTTACCGCGAAGGGCAGCGTCCCCATACCAAGCCCCAGCAGGACAACGCCGACGAACACGGCCCGCGCTTCGCCCAGCCGCTTGACGACCGGGCCGATCATGCCGCCCTGCACGATCGCCACGACAACGCCGATAAACACGAAATAGGCCGCGACCTCCCGGGGGCCGAAACCGAATTTGTCCAGCGTCCAAAGTGCGAACGTCGCCTCCAGTCCCGTGAATGTCAGATAGACGAGAAAATAGACCAGGAACATCCGCGCCAGCGAAGCCTCCCGGAACACGGCCAGGTTGAACCGCGACAGGTTCGCTTCCTCGCGGCGTTCCGGCTCCCGGATGAAGATTATTGTCAGCACGAAACCGATTGCGGTGAAGCCGGCGCCGACCATTGCCGGCAGCGCCAGACTGTCGCCGCCGCCCAGAACGCCGAAGGTGATCGCCGGACCGATCACGAAGCCGACCCCGAAGGCCGCGCCCAGGAAGCCGAGCCCCCTGGCCCGGTTATCCGCCGTCGTCACATCGGCGATATAGGCCTGCGAGACCGTCAGCCAGCCGGCCGTGGCCCCCGCGAAACAGCGGCTGGCGAATATTTCCCACAGCGAATCCGCCTGCGCCAGCCAGATATAGGACACGCAGGTGCAGGCCACGCTGAACAGCATCACCGGCTTGCGGCCGATCCTGTCCGACAACCGGCCCCAGACCGGCGCCGTCAACAGGCTGGCCGCCGAAAAAACCGAAAAGATCAGCGTCGCGATTTCCGGGCCCGCGTCGAAGGCGGTCACGTAGAACGGCAGCACCGGCAGGACGACGCCGAGCGCGATCAGGTTGACGCAGGTGGTGAGGATTACCGGCACCATGCGGGTGCAAACTCCTTGTTGGGACCGGCGCTAGATCAGATCGTGTTTTGTTGGAATCGCCTTCGGCGATCCAAAAAACACGTGAATCTGATCTTATTATTGAAAACAGAGCACCTTCACAGGATTGATTAGAACCTGATGCGGTTCTAATCAATCCTGATGTGCTCTTGTTAGCAGGTACGGCCGGTCAAAGCACTGACTGATATTCCGATTATTCCGATGGATTAGCGCCGGCCGAACAGCCTTTCGATGTCCGCGAGCTTGAGTTCGACGAATGTCGGGCGGCCGTGGTTGCACTGGCCGGAATGGGGCGTGACCTCCATTTCCCGCAGCAGCGCGTTCATTTCATCGCCGTTGAGCCGCCGCCCCGCGCGCACCGATCCGTGGCAGGCCATCGTGCCGCAGACATCCTCCAGCCTTTCCTTCAGGCTGAAGGCGTCGCCGAATTCCGACAGTTCGTCCGCCAGGTCCCGCACCAGCGCCCGCGAATCGACCTGTCCCAGCATCGCCGGCACTTCGCGCACCAGTACCGCCCCTTCGCCGAAGGCCTCGACGACCAGCCCCAGTTCCTGCAATTCCCCGGCCCGCTGCACCAGCCGCGCCGCGGCGGATTCATCCAGTTCGACGACTTCGGGGATCAGCAGCGACTGCCGCGCCACCCCGGATTCGCCCAGCGCCTTTTTCATCCGCTCATAGACCAGCCGTTCATGCGCCGCATGCTGGTCGACGATAACGATACCGTCGGCGGTCTGCGCGACGACATAGGTTTCGTGCAACTGCGCCCGCGCCGCGCCCAGCGGATACGCCCCCTGCGCCGCCGCGTCTTCCCCGCCGGCTTGCGGCGTCACGGAAGGCTGCGCCAGCGTATTGCCGCCGAAGGGCGACTGGAACGCCGCGGCGCTGGCGGCCAGTCCCTGCGGCGGCGTGGACGGGCGGTAGGCGTAGCTGCCGCCGCCCCCGCCATAGGGCAGCGATCCCGTTCCCGGCCGGACCACGCCCAGCGCCGCATCGGCGACGGTGGTCGAGGCGCGATGCCCCGCTTCCGCCAGCGCATGCTTCAGCGCGCCGACGATCAGCCCGCGCACCAGCCCCGCGTCGCGGAACCGGACCTCCGCCTTGGCCGGGTGGACATTCACATCCACCGAGCGCGGCTCGATCGCGACGAACAGCGCCACCATCGGGTGCCGGTTATTGGCGAGGAAATCCATATAGGCGCCGCGCACCGCGCCATGCAGCAGCTTGTCCCGCACCGGACGGCCGTTCACGAACAGGAACTGCTGCATCGCGTTGGAGCGGTTCAGCGTCGGCAGGCCCGCATAGCCGGTCAGGCGGATGCCCTCGCGCTCCGCGTCGATCCGCAGCGCGTTGTCGGCGAATTCCCGGCCCATCACCGCCCCCAGCCGCGCCAGCCGCGTGTCCAGCAGGTCGCCGTTCGCGGCGTCGCAGCGGAACCGTTCGCGCGCATCGTCGCGCACCGTGAAGGCGATATCCGGCCGCGCCATCGCCAGCCGTTTCACCGTATCCAGGATCTGCGCCGTTTCCGCCCGGTCCCCCTTGAGGAATTTCAGCCGGGCCGGCGTCGCATAGAACAGGTCGCGCACATCGATCCGGGTCCCGCGCGGATGGGCGGCGGGCTGCGGGGCGGATACCGCGCCCCCCTCCACCGCGATAGACCAGGCGGATTCCGCGCCTTCGGGCCGGCTGACGATGGACAGCCGGCTGACCGCGCCGAGCGAGGGCAGCGCCTCGCCCCGGAACCCCATGGTGTGGATGTCGAACAGGTCGTCATCGGCCAGCTTCGAGGTCGCGTGCCGCTCGATGGCGAGTTGCAATTCGTCGGGGGTCATGCCGGAACCGTCATCGCTGACCGAAATCAGCGACTTGCCGCCGTCGCGGATGGCCACATCGATGCGCCGCGCGCCGGCATCGATGCTGTTCTCCACCAGTTCCTTCACCGCGGAGGCCGGCCGCTCCACGACCTCGCCCGCGGCGATGCGGTTGATGAGGGATTCGGGCAGGCGGCGGATGGTCATGGCGGCATCATTGCCGACGATTCGCCGCGGTGCAATGCGGCAGAAGGGCGGGCGGCAGTCCCTAACGCGGCCATTGTTGCGCAGGATAACATTTCCGGCGTTGACGTGCGGCTTCTCGCCATTCAACGTTTAGCGCGGCCACGGCGCTTCCTGTCGATCCGCGCCTGGACATCGTCCATCACCTGTCGGTGCGGCACGGCAGGGCCGGTATCGGCGAGCGCTTCATGCACCTTTGCGCGAAACCAGACATCGTAAGCCTCGGGATCGGCCGTAAGGCCGGCCGGCAGTCCGCCTTCCTTCGCAACGCGTGTCAGCAGGATACGCACGGCATCGGACACCGTAAGCCCAACAGAGGCAAGCTTTTCCGAGGCCTGCGACTTGAGGTCCTCGTCAACACGAACATGCAGCATCGACGTGCGGGCGGCCATTTCCGGACTCCTGACTCGATATTCCATTATGTATCTCAAATGAGATACAATTAAAGGTAACCAGAGTCAACCGAAAACCCGCTCAAAATTGCGAGCCTGCGGTCCCAGGGCGATGTTCGAATTAAGGAGTTACTGTGATGGTGTGGACGGCGCCCTGACGGGCTGCTGATCCGCAAATCGGCCGGCGGCGGATCCTCACGACGGTGCCATGGCCTCCAGGTAGGCTCGCGCCCGCTGCTTGCCGTCCTCCACCTCCGGCTGGTCGAACGGGTTCACCCCCAGCAGATGGGCCGCGATGATCGTCTCCAGCATGAAATGCATCATCAGCGCGCCAAGCGTCCGCTCATCGACGGCCTCGACCTCCATCAACCGCACCGGCCGCCCTTTGGCGGCGAGGCTGTCCGCCGTGCCCTGTTCGCAGGCGTTCAGCAGGTCGCCCAGGCTGCGCCCGGCCAGGTAATCCAGCGACGGGTCATCCGCCAATGCGCCGTCCAGCGCGTCGCCGCCGCCCGGCCCGCGGATGATGGTGAACATCTTGTCGTTGGGCCCGCCGAGATAGAGCTGCAACTGGCTGTGCTGGTCCACCGTGCCGGCGGCGTCGATCGGCACCGTGCCCCTGCCCTCCTTGCCCAGGCTCTCCGCCCAGAGCTGGCGGAACCAGGACGCGAAACAGACCAGCCGGTCGCAATAGGGCATCAGCACCGTCGCCGCGACATTGCGCTCCACCGCCAGCGCGACCGATACCGCGGCCCCGACCGCAGGCGCGCTGTCGCAGGGCCGCGCGGCGGCCAGGGTCGCGTCCAGCACGGCCGCCGCGCCTTCGCGGATCGCGGCCGCATCCTGCCCGATGATCAGCGCCGGCAGCATGCCGACCAGCGACAGCACCGCGTAACGCCCGCCAACCCCCGGGTCATGGGTCAGCGCCGGCAGCCCGTGCTTCGCGGCGAGGCGGCGTAGCGCATTGTCCGCATCCTCGGAAATAATGGTGACATGGTCCGCAAACCGCCGCCCGGCCCGGCGCAGCCAGGCCATGCAGAGCATCGTCTGGGACAGGGTCTCGGCGGTGCCGCCGGATTTGGAGATGGACAGGATGCCGGTGCGCGCCGGGTCCAGCGCCGCGAACATTGCGGCAAAGCTGTCCGGGTCCACATTGTCCATGAAATGCAGGCGCGGCGACCCGGCGGGCGGTCCGAAACCCCGGTCGGCCAGCGCATAGAGGCTGCGCCCGCCGAGGCTGGACCCGCCGGTGCCGAGGATGACCACGTCGCTGAAATTTTCGCGATAGCGCGCCGCCACCGGCGCCAGCGCCGCGAGGTCGTCACGCGCGGCGGGCAGGTCGAGCAGCGGCAGCCCGCCATCGCGCTTCCAGTCGCGCAATTGCGCCAGCGCCCCATCCGTCCGCGCCAGCATGGCGGCCAGTTCGGAATCGGCGAGGCCGGCCGGCCCGATGGCGTCGGCAAGGCAGTTGTCGATGGTCTGGCTGTAGATCATGGGACGCATTGTCGCCCATGACTCGTGAATGTGCAACGCGGCAGCGAGGCTTCGGCGTCTGCAACCAACGCCCCGCCTGTGCCGGCCCCTGTCGCGGCGCGGCGGATGCCGCTACCATGGCGGCCGCAACCCGACCATCCATCGGAGACTCCCATGCCCCTGACCGACTACACCTCCGCCCTCGTCACCGGCGCCTCCAGCGGCATCGGCCTCGCCGTGGCGCAGCGCCTGCTCGGCCGGGGCCTCACGGTGCATGCCGTGGCGCGCCGCCGCGACCGGCTGGAAGCGCTGTCCGCGCCGGGAAACTGCGTTATCCATGCGGTGGATGTTCGCGACGGCGGCGCCGTGGCGGCCGCGTTCGGCGCGCTCGAAATCGATATTCTCGTTAACGCCGCCGGCGTGGGGCAGAAAAGAGTGGGTCTGCACGAACTGTCGCCCGGCCAGATCGACGATGTCCTGGAAACGAACGTCCTCGGCGCGACCCGGGTGCTGCGCGCCGTCCTGCCGGGCATGGTGCGCCGCCGGCGCGGACATGTCGTGAATATCGGGTCGATCACGGGGCTTCACGCCACGCCCGGATCGGTTTACGGCGCATCCAAGGCAGCCATCCACATGCTGAGCCAGGACCTGCGGCTGGAAGTCCAGGGCACGGGCATCCGCGTCAGCGAGATCTGTCCCGGCGGGACCCGGACCGAGTTTCACGCGCTCGCCCGCGACCTCGCTCAGGACGAGATCGATCGGACGATGTATTCCTACGACGTGCTGACGCCGGCGGACGTGACGGACGCAATCGTCTACGTGCTGGACGCCCCCGCCCGGGTCGACGTCACCCTGATGGAGCTGATGGCAACGGAACAGGTGCCGGGCGGTAACGCCATGGTGCGGCGGGAGCCGCCGCCGGAATAAGTCCACCTGCCGCGGCTCCGCGTTGCTTCACATGGCCGCTGAACGTCCTGTTGAACGAGAACCCGCACAAAAAAATGCCAAATGGCCTGCAACTCTGTTATAGCACATCAGGTTTGAACGAAACCGTCAAAGGTTCCCTGTAAACCTGTAAAGACACTATGTCTTCAACAAGATAGATCAGAGGCACGGTCGATTGATAGAGCTCATCGCGCAGTCCGCATTCGGAGAGGTTGCCGCCCTGCTGGTCATGGCGGCCACTATCGGCTTTGTCGGCATCATCCTGCGCCAGCCGCTGATCGTCAGCTTCATCGCCGTCGGCCTGATCGCGGGACCCTCGGCGTTCGACGTGGTGCGATCCGATGCGCAGATCGACCTGTTGTCGGAACTCGGCATCGCCGTGCTGCTGTTTCTGGTCGGCATCAAGCTCGACATCAAGCTCATCCGATCGCTGGGCGCGGTCTCCCTCATGACGGGTCTCGGGCAGGTCGCCTTCACCTCTATTTTTGGCTATGTTATCGGTCTGGCGCTCGGCCTGGACGCGCTGACCAGTCTCTATGTCGCGGTGGCGCTGACCTTCTCCAGCACGATCATCATCGTGAAACTGCTTTCGGACAAGCGCGAGATCGACTCGCTGCATGGCCAGATTGCCCTGGGTTTCCTGATCGTGCAGGACCTTGTGGTCGTCCTCGCCATGATCGTGCTATCCACTATCGGCATCGGTACAGGAAAAGGGCACGGCCCCGACAACATTTTCGCGGTCCTGGGCGCAGGCCTCGTGCTGGTCGGACTGGTTGCGCTGTTCGTCCGGTACGTCGCCAACCCGCTCACGGAACGGCTGGCCCGGGCGCCGGAACTGCTGGTTATCTTCGCCATCGCGCAGGCGGCAATCTTCGCCGCCATCGGCGACTTTGTCGGACTCGGCAAGGAAGTAGGCGGCCTGCTGGCCGGCGTGTCGCTGGCGTCCACTCCATACCGGGAGACCATCGCCGCGCGGCTGGCGCCGCTGCGCGATTTCCTGCTGCTGTTCTTCTTTATCGGCCTCGGCTCCGCCCTGGACCTGTCTCTGCTCGGCGCCCATGTTTCCGGTGCCATCGTGTTCTCGCTGTTCGTCCTGATCGGCAACCCGCTCATCGTCCTCGTCATCATGGGGTTGATGGGCTACCGCAAGCGCACCGGTTTTCTGGCGGGCCTGACCGTCGCGCAGATCAGCGAGTTCTCGCTTATCTTCATCGCCATGGGGCTGACGCTCGGACACGTCAGCGAGGACGCGCTCGGGCTTGTCACCATGGTGGGGCTCGTGACGATCGCGGCCTCCACCTACATGATCACCTATTCCCATCAACTCTACAGGCTGTTCGAGCCGCTGCTCGGCATCTTCGAGCGGACGGGGACGCCCCGCGAACCGGGCGATGCCGTCCATCACGGCGGCAATCAATACGATGTGCTGATATTCGGCCTCGGACGTTTCGGCACGGCCATCGGCCTGCGCCTCAAGAACAAGGGGCTGCGCGTTCTCGGTATCGACTTCAATCCACTCGCCGTCCGGCGCTGGCGCAACCTCGGGCTCGATACGGAATACGGCGATGCGACGGATCCGGAGTTCATGGCCGCCCTGCCCCTGAAGGGCGCCGCATGGGTGGTCGCCACAGTCCCCGTCCATCCCACCGGCCTGACTCACGAGGACACCCGGATGACGCTGCTTCAGATCACCCGCACCGCCGGGTTCCAGGGACGGATCGCGGTGACCTCCCACAGCAAACCCGATACGGAAGACCTGCTGGTTTCCGGCGCCGATATCGTTCTGGAACCGTTTCAGGACGCGGCCGACCGCGCCGTGGATCTGCTCACGGGCGGCGAGCAAATGGAGCGCACCGCCATTCCCGAAATTGGAACGGAGGAAAAAAGCGATTGATGACAGGTACCAGCCGGCGCCCGGCAAACGGACAACAGCACAATCGGTAATGCCCGCGGCACGGAGGCCGCGCGAGCCTTGTCAGTTTGTCGCGTTGGCGATATCCCGGAAAGGCCTCGGAGCAAAAAATACCTGCTTTCAACGGGCCGTCCATACATGGCGGTCGATACGGCTTGCATTCTCCGATGCCGATTTGACATGGCCGTCGCGGTTGATCCATTTACGGGCAACCATCGCATGGCCTACGATATTCCGGGCTTTGGATTTACGGGAATTCGCGAGTAGGAAAGGCCATGTCCGAACCCATTTTCTTCAACAGCTGGCCCGGGTTGCTACGCATAGTCATCGTCGGGATTGCCGCCTACCCGATTCTCATACTCATGCTGCGCATATCGGGCAAGCGCACGCTCAGCAAAATGAACGCTTTCGATTTTGTGGTGACGGTCGCGCTTGGATCGACGCTCGCCACTCTGATTCTGAACGCAAATGTGCCGTTGCTCGAGGGTCTACTGGGGCTTGCGCTGCTGGTATTTCTGCAATTTGCAATCTCCTGGCTGTCGGTCCGGTCCAACCGGTTCCAGAATCTGGTCAAGTCCGAGCCGACGCTTCTGGTCCACGAAAGCCGCTACCTCGATGCGGCCCTGCGGCAGCAACGCGTGACGCGCGAAGAGATCGGCGCGGCCTTGCGGCAAAGCGGCAAGAATGATGTCTCCGAAGTCCAATCGGTCGTGCTGGAAACCGACGGATCGATAACCGTAATCCCCCGGGATCGGGTACAGTAGCCTTCGATCTGGAATTTCGCTTGAGCTGAAAATGCTATCCCTATCCGTCGACGCAACAAAATTCGGCGATTTCCTGAAGGCGACCCGGGCGCCATTGTCAAACCGAAGATCGAGAACAAGGCGAAGTCCGGTTTTGAGAAAAACTGCCGGGAATTTTCGGGGACGGACAATTCCCGGAAAGCGCACCGATTGAATCTACTGCCACACGACAAGACAAACCCTTGACTTGTCTAAAACGCCATGATTACACTTCAATTAAATGAAGTATTCATGCCGTTGAATACAATTAATATTTGGTTAACAAGCCTGGAGAACGGGTACAACACTTATTAGTTAGAAATGAAATATGCTGCGACGTGCCGATTTGCCCAGCGAAGTGGACCTACTTTTGCGCCTTGCACCGGACCCGATGCTGGTTGCCGATGCCGGGGGAAACATTGCTTCCGTCAATGGACAATTGGAGCAACTGTTCGGCTACCGGGCCGAGGAACTGATCGGGCAGCCCGTCGAGACCCTGATGCCGCCGGAAGACAGGGCCGGGCACGGGAAGAAATTCAACGAATTTACGGCCAACCCGGCGACCCGGAAGATGGGCGACCGGGAACTGCACGGCTGGACGCGCGACGGGTCGGCGTTCCCCTGCGAAATCAGCCTGAGCCCCTACCGAAGGGAAGATGTGCTGTTCGTCGTCGCGGCCGTCCGGGATATTTCGGCGCGCAAGCAGGTCGAGCGCCGCCTGAGCGACACAGAAGAACAGTTCGACCTCATCTTCGCGGCGTCGCCTGAGGCCTATTTTCTGGTCAATCCCGACGGTACGGTCCGCGCGCATAACCCGGCCGCGGCACGCCTGTTCGGCGAGGACGGACGGCTGGACGCCCGGGGCGCCGGCATCGCGACAGTGCTGCAATCAGACGCCGGGTTGCGGAAGGCGTTCCTGTCACGCTTCGTACAGTGTGTCCGGGAGGCGATACCGGCAACTGGCGAGGCGGTGTTCACGCCGCCCGGCAAGGGATCGTTCGAAGCCGAATTCGCGCTGACGCCGCTCGTCGCCGACGACGGCAACCTGGGTTCCATCTTCCTGGTCTGCCGCGATATCAGCCACCGCAAGCAGGCGGAGCGGAACCTGCGGGAAGAAAAAGATCGCGCCGAGCAGGCGCTGACCGAGTTGACCCAGGCGCGCGCCAACCTGTTCGACGCCGAACGCCGCGCCGCGCTGGGGCGGACGGTAGCGGGCGTGGCGCATGAAATCCGCAATCCACTGAACTTCATCCGCAATTACGCGGAAGCCGCGGCTCAGGATCTGGCGGTGCTGCGCGACGAGATTCCGCAAACGGCGGAAATTGTCGGGGAAATCGACCTGATCCGCGAGGATATCGGCAAGGTCCAGGAGAACAGCCTTCGACTGGAAAACATCGTCCGGTCCATGATGCTGCTGGCCCGCAGCGAGCGGGGGCCCGTCGAGCGCTTCCGGATCAACGAACTGCTGCGGGAAACCGCGAATTTCGCGGTGCAGGCTCGGCGCAAGGAAAATGTCGAACTGGGCGATGTCATGCGGTTCGCCCTCGACCCCGGCGACCCGACCCTGCAAGGTCGCCCGGCGGACTTGGCGCGGGCCTTCCTGAACATCCTCGAGAACGGGCTGTACGTGCTGCGCAAGCGCAAGGCGGAAGACACATCGTTCGTGCCGGAAATCCTGATCAGCAGCCGATGTGCGGGGGAGCGTCTGGAAATCGAATTGCGCGACAACGGACCCGGTATGCCGAAGGCGGTTCGCGACAGGCTCTTTACGCCATTCTTCACGACGAAGCCAAGCGGCGAAGGGACGGGCCTCGGCCTGTCGATCTGCCATGAGACGATTGTCACGGAGCATCACGGGACGATTGACGCGATCTCGGAGGAAGGAGAATTCACGTCATTTAACATCGGATTGCCGCTCAATTTGCCGCAGAAAGACGGCATGAATGCGACAGGGGGCAAATTATAAAATGAGCAATTACCAAACGTCGAGTCGCGGCATGGGGGAAATTAATGGTTCCGGGAAGGAAGTCGATGACAATGCCGTCAAAATCCTTGTCGTCGATGACGAAGCGGAAGTTGAAAGCCTGATGCGGCGCCGGTTCCGCCGGGAAATCGACCGGAAGGAGTATAAATTCTCGTTCTGTCACGATGGCGCCGAAGCCCTGGAGTTTCTGATGCAGAAAAAAGATACCGACCTGATTCTGTGCGATATCAACATGCCCCGCATGAGCGGTCTCGAACTGCTGGACCACCTGGAGTCTGGCGAACAGGACAGCAAGGTCGTCATGATCACGGCCTATTCGGACATGGCGAACATTCGCAATGCCATGAACCACGGCGCCTTCGACTTCATCGTGAAACCGCTGGACTTCACCGACCTGCTGATGACGATGAAACGCGCCATCGATCAGTTGTACCAAGAACGACAGATGCAAAGCCAGCGCGACGCCGCGGAAGCGGCGCGACGCGCCCTGTCCAGATATTTCCCGGCGCACCGTTTGAGTGAGGTAATGGCGAGCAGGGAGATATTCGGCACGCCGCATGAAGAAAATGCGGCGGTGATGTTCGTCGACCTTGCCGGTTTCACGCAACTGTCCCAATTGTGCACCCCCCTGGAAGTCTTTGCTTTTCTGCGCGATTTTCAGGGGCATCTGGCGACTCTCGTGTTCGAGCATGGCGGCCATGTCGACAAGTATCTTGGCGACGGACTGATGGCGGTGTTCAGCACGGTGGTCGACAAGTCGTCACACAGCGGCGCCGCGCTGAGTTGCGGCCGGCACATGCTCAAGGTCATCGACGAATTCTTTGCCAATCATCCGATGGGTACGAAAGGGCCGCTGGGCATTCGCATCGGCGCCCATTACGGCCCGGTAATGGTCGGCAATATCGGTGACGAAAGCCGGCTGGAATTCGCGACGATAGGCGACACCGTCAATATCGCTTCGCGGCTCGAAGCGCTGGGCAAGGTCGTCGGGTCGCCGTTCATCGTTTCCGAAGTGCTCGTAAATCAGGCAAGGGCAGAAGGGACATTGGCGGAGGAAGATTCGGCGGCGCTGGGTGAAACGCAGGAGCATGAAATACGCGGCATCACAACCGGGCCGATGCGTATCGTCCCTATTTCCGGTTGACCCCGTAATGGCAAAGAGTTCCGAGAGGGAACACAGATCACTGCTTCGCGCCATCAGCGCGATATCCCGGGCCGTGGAGGCGCGCGATTCCTACACGGCGGATCATCAGCGCAAGGTCGCCGAACTGGCGCGCCGGATCGGCCAGGGCATGAACCTGCCGGAGCATCAGGTCGACGGTATCCGCCTTGGCGGAACACTGCACGACATCGGCAAGATTGCCGTGCCCTCGGAAATCCTCACCAAACCATTGAAACTGAGCGCGCACGAAATGGGCCTGGTCAAGACCCATGCCGTTGTCGGTTTCGAGATTTTGGGCGACGTCGACCTGCCCTGGCCGATTGCGGATATCATTCATCAGCATCACGAACGTCTGAATGGCTCCGGCTATCCGAATGGCCTTTCCGGCGACTCCATTCTCCTCGAAGCCCGGATTGTCGCCGTTGCCGATGTCGTCGATTCCATAGCGGCATTTCGCCCGTACCGCCCGGCGTTCGGCCTCAGGAAGGCGCTGGACGAACTTTCCGAAAATCGCGACAGACTCTATGACAAACGGGTGGTCGATGCGTGCTGCTGCGTTTTGACCAAGGATCCGATGGGCTACGCATGACCCCAGGCTTCAGGACCTGATCACGGAATGGAAACGGCTCCTGGGTCTTCGATCTTCGGGATGACGGGTCCCGTCCCGCCGGGAGGCCTCGACAGTGCATTTTTCACCGCCCCCGCTATCATGGGCCATCCCTTTGCCGCCATATTCAGGAGCCCTTCCCTTGCTTGAGCCGAAATTCGCCGACCTGCCCGGTGTCCGCCTGCTCTACCGCGACAGCGGCGGAGACGGGCCTGCCGCCGTTTTCCTGCATGCCAATACGGGCACGAGCGAAAGCTGGGCGCCGCAATTCGGCCCGCTGATCGAATCGGGATACCGGATCATCGCCTTCGACCGCCGGGGGCGCGGCGGCAGTATCCCCGTCGCGGAAACGGGACCGCAGCCGGGTAGCGTCGGCGAGGATCTGGCGGCGCTCGTCGACCATCTCGGCCTCGCGCGCTTCGTGCTTGTGGGCGTCGCCGGCGGCGGGTTCCAGGCGCTGGATTATGCGGCCTGGAAGCCGGAACAGTTGCGCGGCCTCGCGATTGTCGCCTCCAACGGATCGATCAGCGAACCGGAAATGCAGGCGGCCTACAAGCGGCTGCACGCCCCCTTCATCGACGATACCAACCGGCATTTCCTGGAGGTCAGCCCCACCTACCGGCTGACGGACCCCGACGGCCTCGCGCGGTGGATCGCGCTGGAGGACCATTCGCGCGCCCAGAACCAGCCGTTGCAGGCGCTGCGGACACCGAATACCTTTGCGAAGCTGGCGACAATCCGCTGCCGCGCGCTTGTGGTCTCCGGATGCGCCGACATGCTGGCGCCGCCGGCGCTGATGAGAATGTGGGCCGCGCATGTCCCCGACGTGGATTTCCACGAATTTCCCGCCGCCGGCCATGCCCTGCCCTGGGAACAGCCGGAAAAATTCAACGCGCTGCTGCTGGACTATCTCGGGTCGCTGGCGGCATAGGACGACAGGGGCGATTCCGGCAAACCGCGATCCGATCTATCGGATACGGCTGTAATCCATCGGGCGCAGCAGTGTGCTGTCGACGCGCTCCACGGTCGCCAGCCATTCCGCCTTGATCAACGGGGCGAGTTCGCGTTCCTGCGCCTCGCGCCAGCGCTGCCAGGCGGCCATGTCGGGGAAGCGGCGGATTTCGACGCTGCGGTGCGAACCGGTATTTGTGGTGCCGGGGCCGATCACCGTATCGAAGAACCCGACCAGTTCCGCACCTTCGCGCGCCAGCGCCGGCATCACCTTTTCCCTGTAGAGCGCATGGTGCGTCGCCGCCGTACCCGGCTTGAAACCGAGAATTCGCTGCTCGATGAAGCCGCGCGGCCGACCGCGCACCGCAACGAAATCCGGCCAGTCCGCCGGCATGGGCGGCGAAAAATCCGTCAGGCGCAGGATCGCCGTGTCGACGAAATCGAGCGCCGGGTACAGCGCCTGGTTCTGCCGGCCGATCAGCGCCGCGTCGGCCATCGCCCGTTCACGGTGCTGTTCCCAGGTCGCGAGGCTTTCGTGTTCGCGCAACTGCCAGACGGCGCAGCCTGCCTCCGGCCCGACCCAGATTTCCCAGGCGCCGACCAGGGTCGAGCCGTGCTCGTCCAGCGCCTGCATGGCCGCCTTCTGGAATTGTTCGTGCCGCTTTTCGAGCCGGCCGCCGCGCGCGATGACCTGGCGATGCTGATAGATCACGGTGCTGGTTCCTCCCATACGATTGCCGTCTGTTCCGGCGAATACCATGCCACACCGGCGCACACGGCGCGTCAATCCGAAACCTGCGTCGTGCCGAACGGAAATCCCGACTCCCCTGTCCGGACTGCCCCTGTTCAAAACCCGCATGCCGACGTATTCTGCGCCACACCGCCCGCCCCCTTTGAACCTGTCTGGCCGATGCGGGCGTCCCGGCCTGAGTGAGTTGCGTTCATGTGGCTGACCAAACTGCGCGGCAGCGCGCCGGGGCGCGCGCTGCGCCACCGGAATTTCCGGCTGTTCATCACCGGCAACCTCGTCAGCCTGCTGGGCACGCGCATCCACGAAATCGCGGCGGGATGGCTTGTCTGGACGCTGACCGGGTCGGCCACATGGCTGGGCGCGCTGGCGGTCGCCCAGATGCTGCCGCGCATCCTGCTGTGGCCCGTCGCGGGCGTGCTGGCCGACCGCATGGACCGGCGCCGCATGGCCTTCATCTTCCAGTCCATCGCCTTCCTCGCCGCCGGGTCGCTGGCGCTGGTCAATGCCACGGGGCATATCCAGGTGTGGATGATCGTGGCGGTGCACGCGGTGCTTGGCGCCTGCCAGGGATTCTGGCAGCCGTCCCGCATGGCGCTGCTGTCGCAGGTGGTGCCGCGCGCGGACATGACGCCCGCTGTCGCCCTGAACTCTGTCGGCGCCCAGTCGTCGCGCATCCTCGGCCCGGCGCTGGCCGGCCTCATCATCATTTTTTCCGGTCCGACAATGGCCTTCGCGGTCAACGCGTTCTCCTTCCTCGCGGTTATCGTCGCGCTGTCGCTGATGGTGCTGTCGCCGGGGCGGGCGAGCCGGGCGGCGCGCACGGGCATCGTCCGCGAATCGCTGGATGGCATGCGCTATATCGCCCGGCATCCGGGGATCGGACCGCTGATCCTCATCGTCCTGATCTTCTGCGTGTCGGTACGGCCGATCATCGACCTGTTCCCCGCCTTCGCCGATGTGAACTTCGCACGGGGTGCCGGCGGACTCAGCGCGCTGAACGCCATGCTCGGACTCGGCGCGGTGCTGGGCGGGATCTGGGCATCGTGGCGCAGCGGGCTGCGCGGGCTGACCGCGCTGCTGGCATGGTCCAGCGGCATCGGCGGCGCGGCGACCCTGCTGTTCGCGCTGACCGACAGTTTCCCCTTCGCGCTCGTCTGCGTCGTCTTCGCCGGCTGGGGGATCGTGCTGCTGGGGATCGTCTCGCAGACGCTGATCCAGACCGCGGTGGACGACGCCGTGCGCGGGCGGGTGTTCAGCGTCTACGGCATGATCTTCGGCGCCTCGCCGGGGATCGGCACCTTTGTCATGGGCTGGGCGGCGGACCGCATCGGCCTGCATATTCCGGTCGCCATCGGCGGCGGCATCGCCATGCTGCTGTGCCTGTACATCTTCCTCCGGCGGCGGCGCCTCGCCGCCGTCCTCGAAGCTCCGGCGCGCGACGCGGCGGTGGAGCCGGCCAGCGGGCCGGAGACCCGATAAGCCGATGCCAGGCGCGATACGGGTGGCGGCGTTGCCGATTGCCCGGACGATCGGTTAGTGTCCCCCGTCCGGGGCGGATCGCCCGTTCATCCCCTGCCGGCAGGCCGCCGGCCGCCAGAAACAATCAAAACCGAGGACTTCCCATGGCCCGTGTTCCCGTCCTGAAATCCCCCGACGAATTCACCGGCGAGGCCCGGCGCATCGCGGAAAAGATCGTCGATACGCGCAAATCGCTGGAAGGCCCCTTTTCCGTCTGGATGCACGCGCCGGAATGGGCCGAACGCGTCGCGCATCTGGGCACGCTGGTGCGTTGGGAAGGGACGCTTGAGTTGCGCATCCGCACGCTGGCCGCCCTTGTCGCCGGCCGGCACTTCCAGGCCCAGTATGTCTGGGGCATCCAGGGCGTGATCGGCGCCGAGCGGGCGGTTCCCCGCGCGACGATCGATGCGATCCGCGACGACCGTTCCGACGGCATTCCGCCGGAAGACCTGCAGATCATCGACTTTACCCGGCAACTGCTGCGCCGGAACCGCATCGAGGAATCGCTGGCGCAGGCGGTGATGGCGCGGCTGGGCGCCGACCGGTATGTGCAGCTGACCACCTGCATCGGTTACTACGCGATGCTGGCGATGACGGTGAACGCGGTGGAACTGGAACCGAACCCGAAGCACGAAACGCTGGAACTCTGACGGCGAAAAGGCCCCTTGTTCGCAGCGCCCGTCCGGTTGCACACTGCCGGCCAATATCGGGGATCCGCCAACGGGAGGGAGAAACTCATGGAGCTTGAAGGCACGGTCGCGCTGGTGACGGGCGGCAATGGCGGGCTGGGGCAGCGCATCTGCCATGCGCTCGCCCGCGAAGGCGTGAATATCGCGGTGATGTACGCGCAGAGCAGGGACCAGGCCGAAGAGGTCGCCCGCGACCTGACGTCGCGCCACCAGGTCAACGCCGCCGCCTTCGCCTGCGACATCACCGACGGCGCGGCGATCAAGGCGCTGGTCGAAGCGATCACGAAACGGTTCGGCCGGCTCGATATCCTGGTCAACGACGCCGCTTACAACAAATCGGTCCCCTATCAGGATCTCGACGGCCTGACGGACGAAATCTGGGACCGGATATTCGCGGTCAACCTGACCGGCCCCATGCGGCTGATCAAGGCCGTCGCCCCCGTCATGAAGGCGCAGGGCCAGGGCCGCATCGTCAACATCTCGTCGGTCGCCGGGCTGACGCCGACGGGCTCGTCCATCGCCTATGCCGTCGCAAAGGCCGGGCTGAACCACCTGACGCGCTGCATGGCGGTGGCGCTGGCGCCGGAAACGCTGGTGAACTGCGTTGCGCCGGGACTGCTGGAAGGCACCCGCGCGACCGCCAATCTGCTGCCCGAACATATCGAGCGTTCGGCGGCGGGGGCCGTGCTGAAGAAGGTGGCGGACAAGGACGATTGCGCCGACATGGTGGTGACCATGTGCCGCACCAGCACGATGACGGGACAGACGACCGTCATCGATTCCGGGCGCTTTTTTCACTAGCCGCCTCAGCGGAAATCAGACAGCCGGATAACCGGCGAGGGCCCTGACCGCATCGGCGCTTCCGCCGCCGTCGCGCATGGCCTGGATCGTTTCGGCCCGGTCGCGCTTGGCGAAGCGCCGCCCCGCATCATCCGTCAGCAATTCGTGGTGATGGTATTCCGGCTCCGGCAGGCCGAACAGCGCCTGAAGCACCCGGTGGACATGGGTCGCGTGCAGCAGGTCTTCCCCCCGCGTCACCAGGGTCACGCCCTGCAGCGCATCGTCCCAGGTCACCGCCAGGTGATAGCTGGTCGCCACGTCCTTGCGCGCCAGCACCACGTCACCGCAGCTTTCGGGTTCGACCATGATCGTCCCGCGAGCCCGGTCGGTAAAGGTCAGGGGCCCGACCCGCGCCGCCGCCTGCGCCATATCGAGCCGCAGCGCGAAGGCCTCGCCCGCCGCGATACGTTCCGCCGCGGCGGCGCCCGCCAGACCCCGGCAGATACCGGGATACAGCGGCCCGTCCGGCCCGTGCGGCGCGCGCACCGAGCCTTCCGCCTCCGCCCGCAGATCCTTGCGGGTACAGAAACAGGGATAGAGCAGCCCGTCCGCCTCCAGCCGGTCCAGCGCCTGCCGGTAATCCGCCATGTGGTCGGACTGGCGGCGGACCGGTTTCTCCCATCGCAGGTCCAGCCAGGCCAGGTCCTCGTAAATACCGTCCTCGAATGCCGGCCGGCAGCGGCCCCGGTCGATATCCTCGATCCGCAGCAGGAACCGCCCGCCGGCCGCAAGCGCCGCCGCCTCGGCGAACAGCGCGCTGAAGGCATGGCCGAGATGCAGCCGGCCGGTCGGGCTGGGCGCAAAGCGGGTTACGGTTTCCATGTTTTTGACTCGACAGGTAATACCGGGCTGGCGGTAGCCTAGCCGGAATGGTTTAGTTAATCACCATGACCCGACCGAAAAAAATGACGAAGCGGGCGATTGCCGCCGCGCTGGACGAACTCGCCGCCCGCGACGCCGATATCGCGCGCGCGATCCGCGAGGTCGGCTATCCCGCGCCGCGCAACCGGGACCCGGGGTTCGAGACCTTCGTGAACATCATCATCGGCCAGCAGGTATCGGTCCATGCGGCGGCGGCGATTCGCGGCCGGTTGCTGGCGGCGACCAATCCGCTGACGCCGGAAACACTGCTGGCGCTGGACGACGACGCCCTGAAGGCGGTCGGGCTGAGCCGCCGCAAGATGGAATACAGCCGCCTGCTGGCGCGGGACGTTCTGGAGGGGCGGTTCGATCCCGACGGGCTGCACCGCCTGGAAGACGAGGCGATCATGGACGCCATCGTCGCGCGCAAGGGTCTGGGCCGGTGGAGCGCGGAGATATACATGCTCTTTGCGCTCGGTCGGTCCGATGTCTGGCCCGCCGACGATCTGGCCGTGATGGTGGCGGTGCAGCGCCTGAAGGGACTGGCGGCGCGGCCGAACCGGCTGCTTATGGACAGCATCGCCGAGGACTGGCGGCCCCATCGCGGCGTGGTCGCGCTGCTGATGTGGCATCACTATAATACGGCGGCGCTGTAAGCGGCGCGCCGGAGAAGGGAGAACGACGGAACGATGGCAGACCTCATGACACTGGACGGCCCGCGCCACGGCGCGGCTTCCGGCGCCGCCAGACAGCTCGTCATCCTGCTGCACGGGCTGGGCGCGGATGGCAATGACCTGATCGGGCTGGCGCCGCACTGGGCCGAGATCCTGCCGGACGCCGAATTTGCCGCGCCGGACGCGCCGTTCCCCTGCGACATGTCGCCGATGGGATACCAGTGGTTCAGCGTTCAGGACCGGTCCCCGGCGGCAATGCTGGCCGGGGTGCAGGCCGCCGCGGGCAGCCTGAACGCCTTCATCGACAGCGAACTGGAACGGACCGGCCTGACGGCGGACCGGCTGGCGCTGGTCGGGTTCAGCCAGGGCACGATGATGAGCCTGTATGTCGCGCCGCGCCGCGCGGAAAAAATCGCCGGCGTCGTCGGCTATTCCGGCCGGCTGGTCGCCCCGGAACGGTTGGCCGGCGAGGCCGTCTCGCGGCCGCCGATCCTGCTGGTGCATGGCGACGCGGATGAGGTGGTGCCCTTCGAATCCATGGCCATGGCCGAACAGGGATTGTCGGCGGCGGACTTCACCGTCACGACCCTGGCGCGCCCCCGCCTGGGCCATGGCATCGACATGGCGGGGCTGCAGCACGGCGGGGCCTTCCTGAAGGCCGCCTTCGCCGCCTGACCGATGCCGCTGCAGAACCGCGTCACGCCCCAGGGCGATATCGTCGCCGTTCCCGAACGCGGCGCTTTCATGGGCAATCGCGGCATCCTGCATGACGAACACCGTCAACTGGGCGCGCGGCGCTGGGCGCTGAAGGCCTGGCTGATCTGCCGGCTGGAATTTCGCGGCCGACACCGTGAGGTCATGACGCCGCGGCGCTATACGGAACTGTTCTTCTTCGACGAGGCCGCCGCCATCGCCGCCGGCCACCGGCCCTGCTGCGAATGCCGGCGCGACGCCTTCCTGGCCTGGCAGGCGGCATGGCGCATGGCGCATTCCCCGGACACACCGCCGCGCGCACGGGAAATCGATGCGCAGTTGCATACGGAACGTATCGTCCCCCGCACCCGCCGCCAGCAACGCTGGCAGACCCGGTTCGATAGCCTGCCGGACGGAACGTTCGTTGCCCGCGAAACGGGTCCCTGTCTGGTCCTGGACGGCGGGCTGCATGGCTGGTCCTGGCGGGGATACGGGCCGCCGTCACCCTGCGCCGCCGACGAAACTGTCACCGTCCTGACGCCGCCCGCGTCGGTTGCCGTGTTACAGGCAGGTTACCGTCCGTCCATAAATATTACCTGCTGACGCCTTGAAAGCGACAGTCGAATCAGATATTTATGCAATGGGTTGAGTGTGAGAACTGGTATGATCGTCGCAACGAACGCATTTCCGGCTCTGGTGCTGAACGCGGATTTCCAGCCGCTCAGCTACTTTCCCCTGTCGCTCTGGTCGTGGCATGATTCGGTGAAGGCGGTGGTCACCGACCGGGTCAACGTCGTTTCCGAATACGACACCGAAATCAGCTCGCCGTCCTTTTCGCTGAAACTGCCCAGCGTGATCTCGCTGAAGGAATACATCGCCGCCCAGCGGCAGCCCGCCTTCACGCGCTTCAACGTCTTCCTGCGCGACCGGTTCTCCTGCCAGTATTGCGACATGGACCTGCCGTCCCATGAACTGACCTTCGACCATGTCATCCCGCGCTCGCGCGGCGGCCGGACGACATGGGAAAATGTCGTCGCCGCCTGCGCGCCCTGCAACCTGCGCAAGGGCGGAAGGATGCCGCATCACGCCGGTATGCTGCCCCTGCGCCACCCGACCCGCCCCACCTCGCACGAGTTGCAGGCCAACGGTCGGCATTTCCCGCCGAACTTCCTGCACGAAAGCTGGCGCGATTTCCTGTACTGGGACGCGGAACTGGACCCTGTTTGATGAAACGCGACGCCGCCTGACGGGTCAGTACCGTTCCGAAAGCCAGATTGCGAGTCGTGACGCGGATTTGACCGCCGCGGACAGGACCGGATAGGCCGGCGCCTCTTCCGCGCCGTGGGCCAGCGCGGTTTCGCGGTGTTCGGCTTCGTCGGCGCGGTATTCCGCGATCACCTGGCGCAGTTCCGGTTCGCGCTCGCCCAGTTGGTCGAGCTGCCCGCCGTAATGTTCGTCGATCACTTCCTCGACCGCCGCCGTGCAGGCCATCGCCGCCTTGTCGCCCAGCAGCGCCGTCGTCGCGCCCAGCGCAAAGCCGGCCACATGCCACAGCGGCGCCAGCGCCGTGGGCCGGACCCGCCGTTCGGCGACCAGCCGGTTGAAGGTGGCGAGGTGCCGTGCTTCCTGTTCCGCCATATGGTCGATCAGATCCGCCGCCGCCCCGTCGCGGATCACGCTGCGCTGGCCGGCATAGATCCGCACCGCGCCGAATTCGCCGGCCTGGTCGACACGGATGATGCGGTCGACCAGCCCCTTCGGCGCCGGATCGCCGGGCAGGTAGGCGGGTCCCTTTTCCGTCATTGCCGCCTCCGTTCGTTGCGCAACAGCCACACGACGCCGCCGCCGGTCGCCAGCGACAGCAGCGCATTATACCCCGCCATCGAAATGCCGAACAGCGACCAGGCGACATCGTCGCAGCGGACGACCGGCGCGGCCAGCACCATGGCGCGCAATTCCTCCAGCGTCGCCGGGGTGGCCGCGCCGGAACAGGCCGACGGTCCTTCCCACCAGCGCTGTTCGACGCCGACATGATAAACGGCAATTCCGGCGCCGACCCAGACCGCCAGGGTCGCCAGGGACAACGCCGCCGCATGCAGCCGCCGGTCCCGGACCGCGACGATCGCCACGATGGCGAGGGCGCCCGCGATCCACCAGGGCCAGCGCTGGTACAGGCACAGGGCGCACGGCTGCAGCCCGCCCCAGTATTGAAAGGCATATGCGCCACCCAGCGTCCCGGCGCTCATGACAAGCAGCAGGATCGGGGCCAGATACGGATTCTGCAGGTTCATACGGCGGTTTCCATCATGTCATGCCAGATACTTAAGCACGACAAAGCCGGATACCAGCAATACGACGAAGGCCAGCGTCAGCGGCCCGAGCCAGCGTTCGATGAAGGCGCGGATCGGCGCGCCGAATTTCCACAACAGGACCGCGACGAGCAGGAACCGGCCGCCGCGGCTGATCACCGAGACCACCGTAAAGGTCGTCAGGTCCAGATTCACCGAACCGCTGGCAATCGTGATCACCTTGTAGGGCACCGGGCTGAACCCGCCGGCGAATACGATCCAGCCGCCCCATTCCCGGTACCAGTCCTGAAAACGCTCGAACTTCGCAGCATAACCGTAGAAGTCGAGAATGACCTGCCCTACGGTCTCGAACAGGAAATAGCCGATGCCGTATCCGGCCAGCCCGCCCAGCACGGAACCGGCGGTCGCCACGGCGACGATCCGCCAGGCCCGGGTCGGCGCCGCCAGCACCATCGGAATGATCAGCACATCCGGCGGTATCGGGAAAAAGGAACTTTCGGCGAAGGCGATGACGAACAGCCAGAACATTGCATGCGGCCGCGCGGCCAGATCCATGGTCCAGTCATAGGTACGGCGCAGCATCAGTTCTCCACCCACATTTCCAGTGCCTCGCCGAGGCGATGCACCACATCCGCCCAGTCGCCGGGCGCGTCCTGCCGGAACAGGCGCATGGTCGGATACCACGGGCTGTCGGCGCGCGCGAGCATCCAGCGCCAGTCCGGCGAATATTTCAGCAGCAGCCAGACCGGACGGCCGAGCGCCCCCGCAAGGTGCGCGGTGGCCGTATCGACGGTAATGACGAGGTCGAGCGCCGAAAGCGCCGCCGCCGTATCGGCGAATCCGTCGAGATGCGCCGACCAGTCGGCGAGGCATGTTCCGGCCGCCTGCTCCGAACCGGGGCCGAATTGCAGGCTGATCCATTCGACGTCATCGCGCGCCAGCAGCGGCGACAGCGCCGCCGGCGTTACGGAACGCTGTGCGTTGTCGGGATGTTTCGGATTGCCGGTCCAGCACAACCCGATTCGCCGCCGTCCGTTTCCGGCGGGCGGCGGCTTCGCATCTATTGGCGGGAACAGGTAGGGCACGTTTGCCGGGATTGTTTCCGTCCCGGAACCGAGCAGATGCGGCAGGCTCATCAACGGCGCATGGCAATCGACGGGCGGCACGGCGCCGCCGGTCGATACAATGCGCGGGCTACCCGGCAACGTCCCGAAAAGCCCGGCCAGTTTCGCGTGGCAGCCGATTGTCACGTCGGCGCCCAGTTCCCGCAGAACTGGCGCGTAGCGGGCAAACTGTATCGCGTCGCCGAAACCCTGCTCCGCCAGCAACAGGATGCGCCGCCCTGACGGATCGCTGCCGTCCCATAGCGGCGAATCGTGTACGGGCGGTGCATGGTCCGGGGTGTGCCGGCGCCATTCATATTCGGCGAATCCGCTTGTGAAATCGCCCGACAGCAGCAGGGTCATCGCCCGGTTCCAGTGGCATTCGGCGTTATCGGGATCCAGCGCCAACGCCCGGCCATGCGCTTCCAGCGCCGCGTCCAGCCGGCCTTCTTCCTGCCGCAGGTTGCCCAGATTGCTCCAGCCGCCCACGAACGCCGGATGATTCCCCGTCACGGATTCCAGCGCGCGGGCGGCGTCATCCATCCGGCCCGCATCCATCAGCACGACACCAAGGTTGCACAGCGTCGCGGGGTCGTCCGGGTTGAGCGCCACCGCATTTTCCAGCGCCGTCACCGCGTCGTCGAAACGCCCCGCCGCCTTCAGCGCCAGCCCGAGATTGCTCCATGCGTCGTCCGCCAGCGGATCGCGCGCCAGCGCCTCCCGATAGGACTGCACGGCGCCGGCCAAATCTCCCGCGCGCTGCTGGCAGGCGCCCAGCGCCACCCGCGCGGCATTGTTATCCGGATTGATCTCCAGAACCCGCCGGTATCCGGCGATCGCCGCATCCAGTCGCGACAGGCTGCGATACGCTTCCGCCCGCACCGCCTGCGCCCGTTCCGATTCCTGCAGCCGCGCGAGCCGCCCCGACAACACGCCAACGGCCGCTTCCGGCCGGCCCGATGCATGCGATGCAACGGCCAGTTCAATGGCGATATCGTCATTGTCCGGCGCGAGGGCCGCGGCCCGGCCAAGGGCGTCTACCGCCTCTTCCGCCTGCCCCGCATCCAGCAGCGCGCCTCCCAGCAGCGCCCAGGCGGCGGGCTGATCCGGATGCGCGGACGCGATCTGCCTGAAAAGCGCGGCCGCGCCCGCCGCATCGCCCGCTCCATGCAGTTCGGTCGCCCGCCGCAGCAGGGCGGCGCTGTCCTCGGGGGGCTTTTCGCGACCGGTCAATGCGCGGATTTCAGGACGGCGCCGCGCCCCGCAAAATACGGCGACCGGATAGTCACGCCCAAAGGACCTGGTGGATGGGCGGCAGGTAGCCGCTGACCTGCTGCCAGCGGGTCCCGCCCGCCTCGCCGACCCAGAGATTGCCCGTCGTCGACCCCATCGCCAGCCGGTCCCCGGCGCCGTCGACATCCAGCGCATGGCGGTAGATCAGGTCGAAGGACGGCTGGTCCGGCAATCCCGCATCGAGGGTCGTGAACGTCCTGCCGCCGTCGCGCGTCACGGTCGCCACCAGCCGCTGGTCCACCGGGTAACGGAATTCATCCTTTACCGCCGGCACGAACCAGGCGGTATCCGGATCGGCGGGATGCACCGCGACAGCGAAGCCGAAGGCGGATGGCGAGGCCGTTTCGATTTCCGTAAAACTTTCGCCGCCGTCCTCGGAACGGAAAATCCCGTTATGGTGCTGGCACCAGATGACATCGGGCGCGGCGGGGCAGCGGGCGAGCCTGTGCGGGTCCTGCGCAATCGGCTCGAAGGCGAGCGCCGGCGGCATGTATGCGGCGCGGAGCCCTTTGCCGCCCAGCGACCAGGTCTGTCCCGCATCCGCCGTCATCCAGACCCCGCCGGAGGACACGCCGATCGCCAGCCGGCTGCTGTCGCGCGGGTCGACGCAGATGGAATGGATGCCCGGATCGTCATAGCCGCCGCCGTTCCATTCGCCGCGCCGCGGATGATTCCACAGCGGCTCGTTCAACGCCCAGCTTTCGCCGCGGTCGCGGGACACGAACAGCCCGCCCGGCAGCGTCCCGGCCCAGAGCCAGCCGGGCCGGTCCGCCCCGCCGGCGACGAGCGTCCAGATCAGCGAGACGCTCGGCCCGTCCGCGCCGTCCGGCACGGCGGGGAATGCCGGCGCGGGCAATTCCCGCCAGGTCGCGCCCCCGTCTTCGGAACGATGCATCTTGACGCCAAAATGTCCCAGGTTCAGGGCGGCGTAGAGGCTGCCGTCGCGCCCGTCCCGCAGCACCGCCGTCACCGGATCGCCGACAAAGGATTGCCGGCCGCATACCCAGGCGCCATTCTGCATCGAATATTCCAGCAATCCCTTGCGGGTCGCCACATAGAGCCGCTCCGTCACCTCATCCTCCCGACAATGCCTGAAACACGAAAACCTCGTCGGCATCCGCGACCGGGTCGGTCAGGCGGTCCCGGTCGGCGACGAGCCTGTCGTTGATGTATACCGCCACGTGCTGCCGCAGCCGCCCCTGGTCATCCAGCAGGTAGCTGCGCAACGCGGCATTGTCCCGGAAGACATCGTTCAGAACCGCGGACACCGTATCCCCCGCCCCGCATACCACGGGGCAGGACAGGTGCCGCTGAAGGTTTTCCGTGAAACTGACCCGTGCCACTGCCCGATTTCCTGTTTCCCAGGATCCATGAAACAATCCACCCCGCAACGTTTTTACCACGGGTCCCCCGGGATGGGTGGTACAATTTCATGTCATGCGGCGTTTTCATGTCACCCGACGCTGCCGCGTATCCGGAATATCGGAAAGGAACAACGCATGAATACGACAACGCAGTTACGGCATGTCGTCGCCGCCTATAATCTTTCCGCCGCGTCGGAAAACAGGATTCACGACGATACGGTGGCGAAAAAATTCGGCTTCGCCGGCGGGCTGGTGCCGGGGGTCGAGGTCTACGCCTATATGAGCCATCTGGCGGTGCGGCATTACGGCATCGACTGGCTGCGCCATGGCAGCGCCGAATGCCGGCTGCTCAAGCCGGTCTATGACGGCAAGGAGGCCACCGCCACGGGATCGCCGGACGCCAATGGCGGGCTGGACCTGCGGGTGACGATGGGCGACATCCTGTGCGCCACCGGCTCGGCGCGGCTGGAAACGCCGGAAACCGCACCCCCGGCCGATGCGATCCCCGCCGCGCCGCTGCCCGCCGAACGGCCTGAAGCCGCGCCGGAACCGCTGCGGCCGGGCACGGTGCTCGGCACCTTCGAGACGCAGTTCAGCGAGGAGGAACACCTCGCCTATCTGCGCGACGCGCGCGAGACCCTGCCGATATATGCCGACGAAAGAATCGCCCATCCGGGCCTGATCCTGCGGCTCGCCAACCGGGCGCTGGGATCGAATGTGCGGATGGGCCCGTGGATGCATGTCGGCAGCCATATCCGCAATTACGCGACCGCCGCCTTCGACGCCCGGCTGTCCGCTCGCGCCCGGGTGCTGAAGGAATACGAGCACAAGGGCCACCGCTTCGTGGAGATCGACGTGTGCGCCATCGCCGACGGCGCGGCCTGCATCGCCCGCATCCACCACACCGCGATCTACCAGCCGCGGCAGGCGGCCGGATAGATCGCGCCGCCGGCGCCAGGGTACAATCATGAATCGTTAACGTGCGAGGATTTCGGCGCGGAATGCCG
>JBBDQU010000057.1 GCA_040905865.1 Alphaproteobacteria bacterium | reverse complement strand
TAGGGCCTGTTGAGATTCAGGATTCCCCTGCGGGAGAAATTGTGATTCAAGCTCCTTGAAGGGAGCCTCGAATGACACGCCTCTGCCTGACGGATCGCCAATGGTCGCTGATTGAGCCGCTTTGCCTCGGAAAACCGGGTGATCCGGGTCGCAGCGGGACCGACAACCGCATGTTCATCGAGGGTGTATTGTGGATTGCCCGAACAGGGAGCCCCTGGCGTGACCTGCCTCGCGAATTCGGCAAGTGGAACACGGCATTCCGGCGATATCGTGACTGGGTCAAAGCAGACGTTTTTGCGCGTATTTTCGCGGCATTGTCGGGCGATCCGGACATGGAATACGCCATGGTCGATGCCACAATCGTCAAGGTTCACCGTCACGGCCACGGCGCAAAAGGGGGACTCAAAATCAGGCTATAGGCAAGTCCAAGGGGGGCTGGACGACCAAGATTCTCGCGCTTTGTGATGCCTTGGGAAACCTCGTGCGCTTCGAGTTGCTGCCGGGAAATCGCTATGACACCATCGGCGTGGCCCCGCTCATTGAAGGCATCGCGTTCGACGCCTTTCTGGGTGACAAGGCGTTCGACGCCAACTGGATCATCGAGGAACTCAACCAACGCGGAGCGAAAGTCGTGATCTCACAGAGGCCGCAACGGATCAACCCCATCAACATCGATCTGGAAATGTACAAGTGGCGGCATCTCATAGAAAACTTCTTTTGTAAACTCAAAGAGTTCAAACGCATCGCCATGAGAGCTTGCAAAACCGATCAGAGCTTTACAGCCTTGATCCAACTCTGCTCCGCTGTCATCAACTCACGATGAATCTCAACAGACCCTAAAGCGAGGTCGATACCTCCCGGCATTTCGCGATCAGCCGCCGCGTGAACGCCTCGCCCGCCTTCACCTGTTCCAGGCTGATCCATTCGTTCGGCGCATGGGCCTGGGCGATGTTGCCGGGGCCGCAGACGATGGCGGGCAGCCCGGCGCGCTGGTACTGGCCGCCCTCGGTGGCATAGGAAACCGCGTGGGTCGCGTTGTTGCCGGTCAGTTCGCGGACCAGCACCTCGGCCGGGGAATCCGGATCGGGTTCCAGCGACGGGACGGTGACGCCGCGCCGGGTGGCGATGCCGGTTTCGGGGGCGGTGGCCTGCATCTTCGGGACCAGTTCGCGTTCGTAATAGCGCTCGAACCGGGCCAGCGTATCTTCCGGGTCGTCGCCGGGAACTGATCGGATTTCCCATTTGAAGGCACATTCGCGGGCGACGATGTTCAGCGCGGTACCGCCCTGCACGATGCCGACATGGATGGTCGAATAGGGCGGGTCGAAGCGGCTTGCGGGGTCGGCGCCGGCGGCCTTTTCTTCCGCCAGGTCGGACAGAAAGGCGATCAGCCTGCCGGCCTGCATGACCGCGTTGACGCCGCGATGGGTCAGGCTGGAATGGGCCTCATGCCCCGTCACCGTGGTGGTGAAGGCGGTGATGCCCTTGTGCGCATCGACGATTTTCATTTCGGTCGGTTCGCCGATAATGACGGCAGCCGGCCGGGGCAGGTTTTCGACCACGTCGGCAATCAGGCGCGGCGCGCCGAGGCAGCCCACTTCCTCGTCATGGGTGAGGGCGAAATGGATCGGCCGGGCCAGCGGACGGCTGAGCATGTCCGGAACGAGGGCGAGCGCGATGGCGATGAAGCTTTTCATATCGGCGACGCCGCGGCCGTACAGCCGGTCGTCCCTTGCGACGACGGTGAACGGGTCGCTGTCCCAGTTCTGGCCGGTGACCGGCACCACATCGGTGTGGCCGCTGAGCACGATGCCGCCGGGGATATCCGGGCCGACCGTGGCCCAGAGGTTCGCCTTGGCGCCGTCGGCGCTGCGGATATAGCGGGATTCGACTCCGTGCCCGGCCAGGTAGTCGCGGACGTAATCGATCATTGGCAGGTTGGATCTGGCCGAGGTCGTGTCGAATCCGACCAGCGCATGGATCATCTCAATCGAGGTCATGACGGCTCCGCGATACGGGGTTTCAGTTGCGCCAGAACGAGGGCAGGAAGAGGACCAGCACCGTGAACAGCTCAAGTCGGCCCAGCAGCATGCCGAAGGACAGCAGCCACTTGGCGGCGTCCGGCAGGGGGGCGAAGGTTCCGGCGGGGCCGATGACGGGCCCGAGGCCCGGCCCGACATTGGAGATCGCCGTCGCGGCGCCGGAGGTCGCGGTGATGAAGTCCAGCCCGCACAGGCCCAGCCCGATGGCGAGCAGCGCAAAGGCGATGCCGTAGAGGAAGAAGAAACCGAGTACGGAGATGGTGACGTCCTCCGGGATGGCGCGATTGTTGAAATAGGGGATGAACACGCCGTGCGGCTGCAGCAGGCGCCGTAACTGGGCCAGGGCCGTGGCGTGCAGAACCTGGAATCGGAACACCTTCATGCCGCAGGAGGTCGATCCGGCGCAGCCGCCGACGAACATCAGGAAGAACAGAATGGTGGACGGGAAGGTTCCCCACGCGTTGAAATCGGTGCTCGAATAGCCCGTACCGGTAATGATCGAGACGACGTTGAACGCGGCGTCCCGCACGAGATGCAGGGTTGCCGAATCGCTGTTGTCCCGCAGCCAGAATGACACGGCGCCGATGGCCAGCGCGACGATGGTCAGGAACCAGCGAACCTGGCTGTCCGCCAGCAGGTTGCCGGGCCGGCCACGCAGCGCCTGCAGATAAAGCACGAAGGGCAGGCTGCCGATGATCATGAACAGGGTCGCGGTCAGGTCGATCCGGGAGTCGCGGAAGAAACCGATGGAGGCGTCATGGGTGGAAAACCCGCCGGTCGCGATGGTGGTCATGGCATGGGCGACGGCGTCGAAGCCGGTCATGCCGAAACTCCAGTACAGCAGGGCGCAGGTCAGGGTCAGGAGGACATAGATCACGGTGATGCCGGTGACGATCTGCGCCGCCCGCGGCATGACCTTGTCGGAGGTGTCGGAGGATTCCATGCGGAACAGCTGCATGCCGCCGACCTGCAGCAGCGGCAGCACGGCGACCGCCATGGCGATGATGCCGATGCCGCCCAGCCATTGCAGCAGCGCACGCCACAGCAGCATGCCGGGCATGCTGTAATCCAGCCCGACCAGAACGGTGGAGCCGGTCGTCGTCAGCCCGCTCATCGCCTCGAAAAAGGCATCGGTGTAGCTCAGCCCCATATTGCCGAAATACAGCGGCAGGGCGGCGACGGCGGGCATCACCAGCCAGCTGAGCGTGGTCAGGACGAAGGCCTGGCGCAGCGAGAGATTGCGCCGCTCGCTGCGGTTCATGACCACCATCATGATGCCGATGAAAAGGGTCAGCGCGGCGGCGCCGGCGAAAACCTGCCATTCGTCATTGCCGACCGCAATATCGGCCGCGGCCGGGACGAACATCGCGACGGCGATCGTGGATACAAGGATCCCGATGACGAACAGGACGGGTCGGAAATCGATCAACGGTTCTCACCAGTAGTGGCGACCGGCCGGATAATCCGGTTGCCGACCCCGTTTGTCCAGCAGTCAGATTGGCGGAACGGAAACCCTGTCTCAGCCGCCGCGCGAGGCGGGGTTGCCGATAATCGCCAGGAATTCCCGCCGGGTTGTCGCATCGTCGCGCAACTGCCCCAGCATCCGGCTGGTCACCATGGAGACGCCGGTCTTGTGCACGCCCCTCGTCGTCATGCACTCATGCTGCGCCTCGATGACAACGGCGACGCCGCGCGGCGCGAGGACCTCGTCGATGATATTGGCGATCTGCGAGGTCAGTTTCTCCTGGATCTGCAACCGCTTGGCGAAGGCGTCGATGACCCGGGCCAATTTGCTGATGCCGATAACGCGGCGGTCCGGCAGATAGCCGATATGGGCCCTGCCGATGACGGGCACCATATGATGCTCGCAATGGGATTCGAACCGGATATCCTTCAGGACGACCAGTTCGTCATATCCTTCGGTTTCCTCGAAGGTGCGCTCCAGCAGTTCCTTCGGGTCCACGGCGTAACCGGCGAAAAACTCCTCGTAGGATTTCACCACGCGGGCGGGCGTGTCGCGCAGCCCTTCGCGGTCCGGGTCGTCGCCGGCCCATCGCAACAGGACACGGACAGCGGCTTCCGCTTCGGCGCGGCTCGGCGTTCCCTCTTCTCTGGAATCGCCGGTCAGTTTGTCGAGGGTATGGCCTTCAGGTGCGTTCACATCGTTCTCCCATGCAGGGCGGCGCGGGGGCAGCCCTAATTCAGCCGGACTGGCTGGTGCGGACTGTCGAGCGAAAAGGCCGGGATGGCCACGTCAAAGAAACTGCCATCCGCCGCTTCCATCTCATAACTGCCGACCATGATGCCCGAAGGCGTGGTGAGCGGCGTGCCGCTGGTATATTCGAAATTTTCGCCCGGTTTGAGTACCGGCTGTTCGCCGACGACGCCGGGACCGTCCACTTCCATCAGCTTTCCGGCCGCGTCCGTGATGCGCCATGACCGGTTGCGAAGCTGGACCGTTTCTGTGCCGCAATTCTCGATATGGACCTGATATGCCCAGACATAGTGGTTCTCGAGCGGCGATGACTGTTCTTCCAGGTAGAACGGCGTGACCGTTACCCTGATATCCTTTGTGACTGCTTCATACATGCCGAACCTCGCCGCTGGACACCTTTGGGATAATATTATGGCACACCGGACCATAGTCCAGAGTGTCCGCCGCCGCCAGACCGCATGCCCCGGAAGGCTAAACGCCGGAACCGGCCTCAGGTTTCCATCCTGCTCTTGCGCAGAAGATACTTCTGTTCGCCTTCCATGACCAGTTCGCTGCGCTGGTTGTGGATCGTGGAGGCAACCGTGACGACTCCGGTCGTGCGCTGCGGCGTCAGTGCGGCGATGATCAGCATCGGATACAGCGTATCGTTCAGATAGACCGGCTTGAGAAACCGCGAGGACTGTTCCAGGAAGCCGATCAGGGAATCGCCGACGACATGGGGAAAATCGCCCGCGCCGGCGGCGGACTGGATCAGAATCTGGAAACCGTGCGCCAGCAGGTCCGGATGCCCGTGGCGGCGGCAGTACTCGGCATCGTAGTGGATCGGGTGGTTGTCGCCGGATGCGGTCTGGAAGGCGGCGAACAACCCGCTCGTCATGGTTCGGGACGCAATATAGAACCGCCGGCCGAGTTCGAGTTCGTCGAAATACAGCGACCGCAGCTTGACATGCCCCTCGGGCGAAAACGGCTTATCGGACATGATGGCCTACGCCTCCGTGACGCTGCAGGATCCGCCGCCCAGGACGCAGAACTTGGCGCAATGGGGATGGTTCAGCTTGACCGCGCGGGACGCGGCTTCGAGCGTATGCCCCATTTCGAATTCCCGGTCATACGGCAGAAGCGTGCAGGGCAGAACGACGGGCCGGTCGGCGCCCTTGCGCTTCACCACCATGCGCGACGTTGCGCACATGATGTCCGATGGCGCAATGCCCAGGATTCCCCAGCAATGCTCGGTAATTTCCGGGACATCCGCATGTTCGTCCATTTCGGGAAAGAGCACGAGCTCGACGGGGTCCGAAGCGTCGATGGGGAGGCCCAGTTCCCGGAACGCCGCCGCAAATCCGGTGCGCAACCCCTCGGTGCTTTCCTCCCAGCAGGTCCGGCCCGCGATATGGGTCGTGATGCCGTGTTCGGTCAGGAACCGCAGGCCGGGTATCGTCCGGTCCCAGCTACGCTCGCCGCGCAGCGTGTCATGTTTGGACGGCTGGTAATGGTCCAGCGACACGCGCAGGGTCAGGCGGCCGCCGAAACGTTCGTGCAGGTCCAGGATACCGTCGGCGCATTTCATCATGGGCCGCATGGCGTTGGTCAGGACAAGGGTACGGAACCCGGCGGACAGGGCGAGGTCGAGGATCGCAATGATTTCCGGATTCATGAACGGTTCCCCGCCGGTAAAGGCGATCTCTTTTACCGGCAGGCCCCGTTCGGCGATTTCCGCAAGATACTGCCGGACCTCACCGGTTGTTATATAGGCGAGCCGATCATTCTTCGGGCTGGACTCGATGTAGCAGTTCGCACAGGTCAGGTTACACAGGGTACCGGTGTTGAACCACAGCGTTTCCAGCCGGTCGAGTCCGACTGCGGCGCGGATTTGGCCATCCGCCGTGACATCCGGGTCGCTGAATTTTGCCATTGCCGGGAATACCCGGGTCTGGGCGGTCGCGTCGCTCATCGAAGCCTCAAGGCAGGGCAAAGGAATAAATGTTTCATCCGAAAGACATAAAGAGCCCCTGCGAGGCATTCAACTAACTTCGCCGTGAGCGCGCTGCTACCGCCGGAAGCTGAAACGGGTGGCGTAGTCCGGCACGGGGGTTCCTGCCGGCAGCCGGGGATCCGGAATGGCGGCGTCGGCGACCTGCCGGATCGGCACGATACCGGCCCAGACCGGCAGCGCGTAATCCGCTTCGTCATCCACGGGCGGGCCGGTGCGCACCTTGGCGGCGACGTCGTCCAGCGGCAGCGACAGGACCGTGGTCGCCTTCAGTTCCTGATCCGTTATGGGCCGGCATTCGGCGACGCGGCCTGGGGCGATGCGGTCCATGAACCGGTCCAGCGCCGCGCGCTTCGCTTCCGGTTCGTCGATGGCTGTCGCTATGCCGTACATGATGACGGAGCGGTAATTGAGCGAATGGTGGAAGCCGGAACGCGCCAGCACCAGCCCGTCCAGCAGGGTGACCGCCAGGCTGATTTCCAGGCCCTGCCTGCCGGCCCGCATGGTGCGGCTCGCCGCCGAACCATGCAGGTAAACATGGTCTCCTTCACGCCAGAATGCGGTCGGGATCACATAGGGCTGCCCGTCGATGACATAACCGACATGGCAGATCAGCCCTTCGTCCAGGATCGCATGGACGGTGGCGCGGTCGTATTGCCCGCGCTGGTGCATCCGCCTGACCCGGTTCCGCTCGGTAACGGGAAAGTCCGCCATTTTTCGCCTCCTGATTTATGCCGGCCACGGGGTAGCATCTCGATTGGGTTGGTAGAAGGGCCAATTCCCCCGATATGAAAGGGCCAATCCTTGCCTTATATTGGTCCCGTATTGGTCCCGGCGACAGGGTGAAAATGGCCCTTCAGACAGATACAATTCCGGCGTATGGAGCGTCGGCGGGACGACGCGGAAGACCGGTTCGATGTCAGCGAGAATTTCACCAAGGCGGTCCAGTGCGGCGCATCTGGCGGCAATATCCCTGGATCCGGAAAGCACCATGCCGCTGTACCGGCAGCTCTACTTCGCCATCCGGGAAGCCATCCTTTCAGGAAGGCTGGCGTCGGGGGCGCGGCTGCCAGCCACGCGGTCGCTGGCGCAGGACCTTGGCCTGTCCCGCAATACGGTCGTTTCGGCCTATGAACAGCTACTGGCGGAAGGGTATCTCGACGGCCGGATCGGCGCCGGATCCTATGTTTCCGGGGTGCTGCCGGAAGCGCTGCTCAATGCCCGGCGGGCGACGGCCCGCCGGCAAGCGGCGAATCGGGCCGGACAGCCCTCCCTGTCGGCGCGCGGCGCCGCGCTGGCGGCCCTGCACGAAGCGGGCGGGCGGGTGCCGCAGCCCTTTTCGCCCGGCCTGCCGGAGCTCGCGGCGTTCCCCTTCGATGACTGGGCCCGGCTGCTGGCGCGCCGGTGGCGCAATCCGCCGCGGTCGTTTCTCGTCGGCGGCGATCCGTCAGGATATCGGCCCCTGCGGGAGGCGCTGGCGCAGTATCTCGGCGCCGCGCGGGCGGTATCCTGCGACCCGGACCAGATCCTGATTGTTTCCGGCGCGCAGCAGGCGGTCGATCTGGCGGCGCGGGCGCTGCTGGAGCCCGGCGACGAGGTCTGGATGGAGGAGCCCGGATTCGGCGGCGCCAGCGGGGCGCTGGTCGCCGCCGGCGCCGTGCCGGTGCCGGTGCCCGTCGATGGCGAAGGCATTGTCGTGGCGCAGGGTCGGGAGATGTCGCCCGCCGCCCGGATGGCGTTCGTGTCGCCGTCGCACCAGTACCCGCTTGGCGTGACCATGACGCTGCGGCGGCGGCTGGAACTGCTGGACTGGGCGCGTTCGGCGAACGCCTTCATTCTGGAAGACGATTACGACAGCGAATACCGGTATGCGGGCCGCCCGCTCGCCGCCATGCAGGGGCTGGATGAGGACGGCCGCATCCTGTATGTCGGATCGTTCAGCAAGGTCATGTTCCCCGGTCTGCGCATCGGTTACATCGTCGTCCCCAAACCGCTGGTCGGCGCCTTCCGCGCGATCCGTATCCTGCTGGACTCGCATCCCTCCTCCGTGCCGCAGGCGGCGCTGGCGGATTTTATCGCCGACGGGTACCTGACGGCGCATATCCGGCGGATGCGGGCGCTTTATGCGGAACGCCAGGCGGTCATGCTGTCGTCGTTTCCGCCCGGATTGCTGGATCTGGCGCCGCATGACACCGGAATGCATCTTGTGGGTCTCCTGCCGGATGATTGCGACGACGTACTGGTATCGCGGCGGATCGCGGCGGCCGGCGTCATCGCGCCGCCGCTGTCGGCCTATTACCACGGCGCGCCGGACCGCCGGGGCCTGTTGCTGGGCTATGCCGGCGTGACGGAACCGGAAATCAGGTCCGGCGTCGCCCGTATCGCAGAGGTGCTTGCCGGGATATGAATCCCTGGCTTATAAAGCCGATACGGCGATGCGGGTGTAGCTCAACGGTAGAGCAGAAGCTTCCCAAGCTTACGACGAGGGTTCGACTCCCTTCACCCGCTCCAAGGCCGCACCTTACCCCATCAGATCGCTCTACCCCGCCGAATGCGCGGCGACCCATGGTAAACGTTTATTGCATTTACCCGATGTGTGAACCAAAATTAACGATGTCGAAAGCAGTTTCGCCGATAGTTTGCGTCAGGAATATTGAGGTTTCTGTCGAAACCGGCCGCAACGCCCCTTATCCCGCAGGTATGCATGAACCGTTCACAGCTTCGCAACGTGATTGAGTCGGGCCGTTCCGTCGCGCTGGATTGTTACGCGATCGGCGGCACCATTACGGATAACGATCCCGTCGGGCGGCTGTTCGAAAACGACATCCTGAATAAATCGGTCATTCTGAAGCGCTATGAAAGCGCCGGAGCGGACGCGACGGGCAACATGACCGTCTCGACCCTGGTCTATTTTCCCTATGACTTCGAAAACGTCTATGACGGCGGCGAATCCATAAATCTCAACGACAGGTATTTCGTGACGTCGCTCGCACAGAAATTGGCCCAGGGCGAAGGATCGCAGGAACTCATCGAGCGGATCAACAAGGACATGCCCGTTCTCAAACTGTTTGAGAGCATGCACAGCCTCGACCCCTTCCTGTTGCGCAGCAAGTCCGAACAGCTCGATATGGAGGACAGGTTCCACGAACGCTATCTGGCCATAACACAGGACGAGTGGGAGAAAATCCGGGGGCCGATCCGGGAAAAGATTAACAAACTCGTGACCAGGGCGCTCGGGTCGCTGGACAAGTCGGGCGACAGCCGGGTGCGCGAGGCGCATGTCGAGCGGTTCCTGATGAAGATATGGCTGGCGAAGGACGTCGATGGCATCGAATCGTTCATCAAGGCGATGCAGATCGCGCCCGAAATGGCGCCATCCGTCTTTTTTGCCTGGAAGGCCGTCTGTTACTATCAGGTCCGGTTCAACGAACTGATCGGCGACCTGAAAAAGGTATTCCAATGGGTGGGCGGGGATGAGACCTGCTTCCCGATAGACTCCATGCGGCTGCTGCCCGAGGAATTGCGCAAGATCAGGATGCGGCGCGGCGTTCTGCGCAAAAAGATGCGGAACGGTTTTATCGCGGCGAATGCCGTTCTCAAGGAATACGACCAGAGCTACGACACCTTTGTCGACGAAGACAAACCGCAGAAATTCATCGAATTCCTGGGAAATGCGGAAAATTCATATCTGAGCTTGGCCGCGCATGTCTCTGTCGCGACCCATGCGGTGAACCTGTGGAACATGTACGTGAACCAGCATGGCAGCAAGTTGCGCTATGAACAGTTCATCGAGCTGTTTGAAGGCATGAACATGCTGTATGGCGTCGAGGATATTGTCGAACAGAAGGCCTGGGCCACGAGCTGACGGCGCTTATTCACCCGCGACGGTCATGCCTTCGACCCGCACGGTCGGGGCGTCCGAACCGTAGCGGAAGACGAGGTCGTTGGCCGGGGTCAGGTTCAGGAACATGTCCTTCAGGTTTCCGGCAATCGTCATTTCACTGACCGGGTAGGCGATTTCGCCCTTTTCGATCCAGTATCCGGCTGCGCCCCGGCTGTAGTCGCCGGTCAGGCCGTCAATGCCGAAACCCATCAATTCGGTGACATAGAAACCGCTTTCGATATCCGCCATCAGTTCGGCCGGCGTGACGGTCCCGGGGGCCATGTACAGGTTTGTGGTGGAGGGGGACGGCGGGCCGGAAACGCCCCGGGCGGCCCGGCCGGTGCTTTTAAGCCCAAGCTGCCGGGCGGCGCGCAAATCGAGAATCCAGCTGGTCAGAATGCCGCCGTCGATCAGGTTCATGGCCGCGTTCGGCAACCCTTCCGCGTCGAACGGCTTCGAGCGCAGGCCCCGGCGGCGATGCGGGTCGTCGGTGACCGTAACGCCGCTGGCGAAGATCGCCTTGCCCAGCGAATCCTTCAGAAAGCTGGTGCCGCGCGCGATCGCGGCGCCGTTTATGGCGCCGGCGAGATGACCGATCAGCCCGTGACTGACCCGCGGGTCATAGACGATCGGAACCCGGACCGTCGGTCCCTTGCGGGGGTTGAGTCGTTTGACCGCGCGCTCGCCGGCGGCGCGGCCGACATCCGCCGGGTCGTCCAGGTCGCTGCAGTGAACGGTGCTGGTGAATTCGTAGTCGCGCTCCATCGCGGTGCCTTCGCCGGCGATGACCGATACGCCGACGCCGTGCCGCGATATCGCGTAATGGCCCGAAAAGCCGTTGGAGGACGCCAGCATGACCGCATTCGAACTCCACGATGCCTCGGCGCCTTCGGAGTTGGTGACGCCGGGCACGGCCCGGGCGGCCGCCTCGGCCGCCTGGGCCCGGGCGATCAGGTCTTCCGGCGTCGGCTCGGCGGGGTCGAACGTATCCAGGTCCTGCGGCGTGCCCGTGAACAGCTGGTCCGGGTCGGCGATCCCGCAAAAGGGATCCTCCGGCACCGCCTTCGCCATGGCGATGGCGCGCTCGACGAGTTCGTCCAGCATCGCGGTATCCCAGTCATTGGTCGATGCGACGGCCTGCCGCTTGCCGAAGAAGACACGGATGCCCAGGTCGCGCGCCTCGGACCGTTCCAGCTGCTCCGTCTTTCCCAGCCGTTCGGCATGGGACAGGGACGTGCTGTCCACAATCAGGGCGTCGGCCGCGTCCGCGCCCTTCGCCCTGGCGCGGGATAGCAGGCCGTCCAGCATCGAGCGGGCGTCTTCGATATTCATGGGAAGTTACTCCGGTGCGCTTTGCCAAGCCGAGTTATAAGCGGACGAGGCATCCCGTACCACCCCGCAACGGGGTCTGGAGGGATAACTGGCCTGAAAACGGGTAACCCGCCGCCCGAATTCAATTGGACGGCGGGCCGGTATCGATCTCCGCCGGGCTCCGCCTATTGCGCTATGCCCTTGTCGTGCCGGATTGCCCGGTTGACGGCGCTGGTGACGGCCTTCAGGGACGCGGTGACAATGTTGGGGTCTTCGCCGACGCCGAAAATCGCGCCTTCCGGCGTCTCGATTTCAACATAGGCGACGGCGCGGGCGTCCGCACCGGCCCCGATCGAGCGTTCGCGATAGTCGATGACGCGAAAGTCGACGCCGCAATCATTCGTGAACGCCTTCACATAGGCGTCGATGGGCCCGTTGCCCCTGCCCTTGATCGTCTTCTCCTTGCCGTCGGCAATGATCGTCGCCGTCAGGTTCCGGCTTTCCGAGGCATGGGCGCCTGGAATCGTCGTGTGGTCGATAAATTCGAACGGTGTCCTGGCGTCCAGGTATTCCGACTGGAAAGCATTCCAGATATCCTGTGACATGATTTCATCGCCGGATGTATCGGTGATTTGCTGGACAACCTGGCTGAACTCGATCTGCAGCCGCCTCGGCAGCTCGAAACCGTAATCCTGCTCCAGGATATAGGCCACGCCGCCCTTGCCCGACTGGCTGTTGATGCGGATGACCGCTTCATAGGTGCTGCCGACATCCTGCGGGTCGATGGGCAGGTACGGGACTTCCCACATGCCGCTGTTGCTTTCCTTGATGGCCGTCATGCCTTTCTTGATCGCATCCTGGTGCGATCCGGAAAACGCGGTGAAGACCAGTTCGCCGGCCCAGGGATGGCGCGGATGCACCGGCAGCTGATTGCAGTGCTCGGCGACCCGGACGAGGCTGTTCAGGTCCGACATATCCAGCTCCGGATCGACCCCCTGCGAGAACAGGTTCATGCCCAGCGCGATGATATCGACATTACCCGTACGCTCGCCATTGCCGAACAGGGTGCCCTCGACCCGGTCTGCGCCCGCCATGACGCCCAGTTCCGCCGCGGCGATGCCGGTGCCCCGGTCATTGTGCGGGTGCAGGCTGAGCTCGACGCAATCCCGGTTCCTGATGTTGCGGTGGAACCATTCGATCTGGTCGGCATAGATATTGGGCGTGGACATTTCCACCGTTGCCGGCAGGTTCAGGATGATCCGCTTTTCCGGGGTCGGTTCGTAGACATCCATCACCGCTTCGCAGACTTCGACGGCATAATCCATTTCCGTCCCGGTGAAGCTTTCCGGTGAATATTCGTAGACGATTTCCGTATCCGTCTGTGCGGCCAGTTCCTTGATCAGTTCCGCGCCATCCGTGGCGATCTTCGTGATGCCGGCCTTGTCCAGCCCGAACACGACCCGCCGCTGCAGCGTGGAAGTGGAATTGTACAAATGCACGATGGCCCGTTTGGCGCCTGCGATGGAGTCGAATGTCCGGCGGATCAATTCCTCGCGCGCCTGGGTCAGCACCTGGATGGTCACGTCGTCGGGGATCAGGTTTTCCTCGACCAGGACACGCACGAAGTCGAAATCGGTTTGCGATGCGGCCGGAAACCCGACCTCGATTTCCTTGAAACCCATCTTGACCAGGGTGAGGAACATGCGGCGCTTGCGTTCGCTGTCCATCGGCGAGATCAGCGCCTGGTTGCCGTCGCGCAGATCGACGCTGCACCACTTCGGCGCCTTGGTGATGGTCCGGTTCGGCCATTGCCGGTCCGGCAATCTGATAGGCCGGAACGGCTGGTACTTATGGAAGGGCATATTACTGGTCATCTGTCTTCTCCACGTTGCGCGCTGCCATCTGATCGGCGCGCGGCATTCAATCCGGTAATGTCAGTGTTTGCGGCGTCGATACAACCGCCGGGCGCCGCTCAGCTCCGGCGGCCGCGGATAAGTCGTGACAGGGACCACGCGCAACGGACATGCGGGAAGGCGGAATCAGATTTCTGGGTCGTCATGGTTCGGTCTTTCAACAGGGTAAGCGAAAACGCAAATACAACAAGGCCCGGCGCGCATCAGGCGGCCGGGTGTGTAAGTCGCAGTAGCTGCGATCCCTGTATTGACGACGAAACCATGCGGTTAAAATAGGCAATCCGGGCGCCGGGGTCAAGGATTCGCGGATATGGCATCGGTCCATGTTCCGCGTGACGGTATCGGCAACGGCGTATATGAAGGGGCCTTCTTTGAAATTGTCGCGGCGGACCACTGCCGCGTGGAGCCAGTGCGAGTACATCCATGCCCGATTTCCTGTTGAATGGCGCGACGGTCGGTTACGGCGATGAAGGATCGGGAGACGCCCTCGTCCTGCTGCACGCGGCGGGCAGTTCCGGTGCGCAATGGCGCGGCATGCTGCCGCATTTGACGCCGCGATACAGGGTCATCACCCCGGATCTGTACGGCCACGGCAAGACCGATTTCTGGCCCGACCCGGATACACTGACGCATGAAGACCAGGCGGCGCTGCTGCGGGCGGTGCTGGAGGATGCAGGGGTCGAATGCTGCGACATGGTCGGCCATTCCTATGGCGGCGCTACGGCGCTGCGCTATATCCTGCAGAACCCGGGCGTGGTGAAGCGCTTTGTCATCATAGAGCCCATGCTGTTGAACCTGCTGGTGGACGCGGGTGAGGATGAAGTCCTTGCCGACCTCTACCGGATGTCAAAAGGCTTCCTGTCGAGCGTGGAAACCCACGGGCCGGAATATGCCTGGAAGGAGTTTCTCGATTTCCGGAACGGTCCCGGCAGCTGGGACGGTTATTCGGAGCGCACCCGCAATAATTTCCTGCAAAAGACGCAGGGTCATATTGCGAACCTCAAGGCCAATATGAAGAACCAGACACCGGCCACGGAACTGGCGACGATCACGGTGCCGACGCTGGCGATCAAGAGCGAAGAAGCGACCTCGTTCGACGGCCGCATGGTCGAGATCGTCGCCGGGGCGTTGCCGGACTGCGAACTGATCACCGTGCCGGACACGGCGCATATGCTGCCGTTGACCCACCCGGACATCGTTGCCGGACTCGTGCTGAAGCATCTGGCTGGTGAACCGATTACCTAACTTCTGTTCGGCATTGGCCATTGCCGGTCCGACACGAATTGCGGGCAGGCGTTGATGGCCTTCAGGTCTTCGGGCTTGAAGTGGCGTTCGATCCGGCAGTCGTCGTCGAATACCATGGTCGGCCGGGTTTCCGCCGACCAGGTATCCCATTGCGGCAGGTCCGCATGGTTGGGGTTGCCGCTGCGGGCAAAGGCGATCCAGGCGCCCATGGTTTTCCGGGTCAGGGCATCCTGGCGCGGGCCGGCGCCGGTGAAGGGCTCGGCGGCCCGCGTCGTGCCGAATACAAACGGAATGCACATCGTGTGCGGCGATTTCAGCGATCCGCCCAGCGCCGGCACTTTCCAGGTGAACTCGTACAGCCAGACGGGCGCCTTGCCGCGCGCGGCCTTGCGGTTTGCCGCCTCGACCGTGTTGCGGCGGTACATGTGGTCGCTGCACAGCACGTTGTAGAGATCGCGTTGCGTAATGCCGTCGCGGCGTGCGCGGTAGTCGGCGACCAGCGCGGCCGCGGCCCCATCGTCGATTCCCATGAAGCGTTTCACGGCGGCCAGAAGCTGTTCCTCCGTCATCGGCAGGGATTTCGGGTCGGCGGTGACGTCCTGAAACGACCGCTCCGTCTCGCAGCTGCCGATCAGCAGCGGGACCTCGTCGGCGAAGCCCGGCTCCAGCGGATCGAAGGGATCGCTTCGGATCAGGTTGCCGTCGACGACCGGCCGGAAACTGTCATTGCCGCCGCGGGCCGCGACGGCCTTTCTGTATGCCGCCAGCAGCTTTTCCGTCGGCACCTGCTGCAGCGGCGCCGGGGCGCCCGCCGGAATGCCCAGCGCTTCATACAGGCAATGCGCGGCATGTCCCGCCGTCTGCATGGTCGACAGGCGCAGATGCGACGACGAACTCTGCATGATGGCCTTGTGGAACAGGCCCTTCGCGACGGGCATGGTCATCAGCACCGCGACCTTCGACCCGCCGCCGGACTGGCCGAAGATCGTGACATTGCCCGCGTCGCCGCCAAACACAGCCACGTTGTCCCGCACCCAGCGCAGCGCCGCCACCATGTCCAGCATGCCCGCATTGCCGGCGCTGGCGAAGCGGCTGTCGCCCCGGTCGCCCAGATAGATATAGCCGAAGGCGTTCAGCCGGTGGTTCAGGGTCACCACCACGACGTCGCCGGCCCTGGCCAGGTTGGTGCCGTCGATTCCGGCGGCGCTGCCGCCGCCATAGGCGTAGGCGCCGCCATGCAGGTACACCATGACCGGCCGCTTGCCGCCATCGTTCAGGCCGGGGGTGAAGAGGTTGAGGACAAGGCAGTCCTCGCCGGTGGGTTCGGTCGGGCGAATCCACTTGATTTCCCGCGCCCGGTCGCGATTGTCCTGTGGCGCCTGATGGCCATAGGCCAGCGCATCGCGGGTGCCGCTCCATGATAGCGGCGCGGCGGGCGGCATGAAGCGGTTGCCGCCGGCGGTCGCCGCGCCATATGCGACGCCCTTGAAGCTGAAAATGCCGTCCTTTCGCGCGCCGCGCAGGCGGCCCTGCGACGTCTCCACGGTGGCGGTTTCGGCAATGGCGTCGTCGGTCATCGTGTCCATGCGGAAATCCTCAGAATGGCGTGTCGCCCTTGACCATGATCTTGTGCATGCGCCGCTGCCGGCCGAAATAATCGTTGATCGCGAAATGCTGGGTGCAGCGATTGTCCCACAGCGCCATCGCGCCTTCGGTCCAGCGGAAGCGGCAGACGAATTCGGGGCGCGCCGCATGGTCCAGCAGATATTTCAGCAGCGGCCGGCTTTCCGCTTCCGTCCAGCCGTCGATCCGTTCCGTATGGCCGCCGACATAAAGCAGCTTGCGTCCGGTTTCGGGATGGGTGCGGATGACCGGGTGGCTGGAAACGGTCTGCGCCGCGCCGGGGTCGATCTGCGCGATCTGGGCGATGCCGGCGGCCACGCGTTCCTGGCGGGTCATGCCGGAGGGGTTGTTGCGGTTGTCGCCATTGCTGATTGCGCGCAATCCCGACAGCATCGCCTTCATGCCGTCCGAAAGTGTTTCATATGCCCTGTACATGCTGGAAAACATCGTGTCGCCGCCATGGCTCGGCACCTCGCGCGCAAGCAGTATCGTCGCCTTGGCGGGTTGCGGCGTGTACATCTGGTCGGAATGCCAGCGGCCGCCGCTGTTGAGTTTCTGGTCTGGCCGTTTCAGCAATTCCGTGATTTCCGGATAACCTTTCATCGCCTTGTTGAACAGGTGGCGATGGATATCGCCGAACCGTTTGGCGAAGGCCAGATGGTCATCCGGCGTCATGCGGTTCTGGCCGCGGAAAAAGACCACGCTATGTTCCAGCCAGGCCTGGCGGATTTCGGAAAAAGTTTCCGCGTCGATGCCCGCCGCAAGGTCGACACCCTGGATTTCCGCGCCCAGCGCGCCGGCAATCGGCGCCACCTGGATGCGTGAATATCCCTTGTCTACGCTATTCTGGACGGCGGTCCGGGTCATGATATTCCCCTCGCAAAATTTCTCCGCCGGAACGTTAGCACGCTTTTCAGGAGGCGCGCATCCTGTTGCGCCCCGGTTGCGATACATGATTTGCCAGTGGCGATGACCGCGTACTAAGCTGGTTGAAAATCGGATATCGGGGGGAAATGCCTTGGGCTTACGAGTGGCGATGGTCGGCTGTGGCGCGGTAGGCGGTTACGCCGCCGGTCACATGGCGCGAAACGGGGTGGACGTCACCTTTATCGACGCCTGGCCGCAGCATGTGGCGAAGATGAATGCGGACGGCCTCGAATTGCGGGGCGTCACCAGCCAGGAAAGCTTCGACGTTCCGGTGAAGGCCATCAATATCACCGAAGTGCAGAACACGCCGAAGGACGGCCCGTTCGACATCGCCTTCATTTCCACCAAATCCTACGATTCGCAGTTTGCCGCGGCTCTGATCCGCGATTACCTGACGCCGCAGGGTTTCATCGTGTCGCTGCAGAACGCGATCAACGAGGAGCGGATTTCCGCGGTCGTCGGGGCGCACCGGGTGGTGGGCTGCATCGCCAGCAATATCAGCGCGGAGCTGGAAGCGCCGGCGCATATCCAGCGCAATGTCCCGATCCGCGGCGAGAGTTACACGGTGTTCCGCGTCGGCGAACAGCATGGCCGGATCACGGACCGGATCGAACAGGTGGCGGAATTGATGCGTCATACCGACAGCGCGAAGACGACCTCCAACCTGTGGGGCGAACGCTGGTCCAAGCTGATCATCAATTCCAGCCATAACGGGCTGTCCGCCGGCACGGGGCTGAGCGGCAACGGCATGGCGCTGGACGACAAGGCGCGCCTGGTGCAGATCAAACAGGCGGCAGAGACCATCGAGGTCGGTCAGGCGCTCGGGTACAAGCTGGAGCGGCGCAAGGGCACCGATCCCGAAGAATGGGTTGCGGCCGCGAAGGGCGACAAGGCGGCCCTGCAGCGGATCGAGGACCACCTGCTGGAAGAGGTGAAGACCCGCGGCGAGGCGCAGCGTCCCTCCATGGGGCAGGACATGCAGAAGGGCCGCAAGACCGAAATCGCGGAAATCAACGGGTTCGTCGTCGCGAAGGGACAGGAAGTCGGCATTCCGACGCCACTGAACGCGAAGATCGTCGAACTCGTTCAGAAATGCGAACGCGGCGAGCTGACGCCGGATGTCAAACACATCGCCGACTGGTAAGGCGATACGCTTCGAAGCGGGGAAAGAGCATGGGCAAGAAAATCGCAATAGTCGGCGCCGGCGCGGTCGGCTGTCAGGTCGGCGGCCATATGGCGGCGAATGGCGAAGACGTCGTTTTCATCGATGGCTGGCCGGAGCATGTGGACAAGATGAACCGCGAGGGGCTGCACCTCACGGGCGTGACGGAAGCGGAGGAGAAAACCGTACCCGTACGCGCCATTCACATGAGCGACGTACAGTCCCTGTCCAAACAGGACCCCATCGACATCGCCTTCATCTGCGTCAAATCCTATGACACCGAATGGGCGACCTATCTGATCAAGCCGTATCTGGCGCCGCAGGGATTCATCGTTTCGCTGCAGAACTGCATGAACGAGGAGCTCATTGCAAAGATCGCCGGCTGGGGAAAGGTGACCGGCTGCATCGCCGCCAAAATATCCGTCGATCTGCGCGGTCCCGCCCATGTGAACCGCAATGTGCCGCTGCTCGGCAATTCGCACACTGTGTTCCGCGCCGGCGAAATGCATGGCGAGGAAACCGACCGGATAAAGGAGGTCGCCCGACTGTGCGCGTACACGGACAGCGCGATGGTGACGGGCAATCTGTGGGGCGAACGCTGGTCCAAGCTGTGCCTCAACGCCAGCGGCAATGGCGTCGCGGCCAGCACGGGGCTGGGCGCGGCGGCGATCGCCGCCGACCCGCATCTGCGCATGGTCAAGATCAAGCTGGCGGCGGAATCCATCGCGGTCGGCAAGGCTTCCGGATTCAGGCTGGAAAAGATGAAGGGCGTGACGACCGACGTTTATGAAGCGGCGGTGAAGGGCAGCGCCGAAGCGCGCAAGATCCTCGATGACGGGCTGATCGCCGAGGCATCCAAGGGCAATCCCAATGCCACCCCGTCGATGGGACAGGACATGCGCAAGGGCCGCCGGACGGAAATCGACTACATGAACGGTCTTGTCGTCGCCAAGGGCCGCGAAACCGGTATACCGACGCCGGTCAATGAAGGACTGATTGCCGCTGTAAAGAAAGTCGAACGGGGTGAAGCGAAAGCCGACCCGCGCTTGCTGGCGGATCTTTAGGCGACGCGAGATGAGCTGACAGGACGAAACACATGCGCCAGATGCACCTGATCGCCTTCATGCAGGCCCAGAACTGCACCACCCTGCCAGCGGCCTGGCGCCATCCCGACGCCCGGACGGATTCGTTTTCGCCCGAATATTACCAGCATATCGCCCGCGTGCTGGAGGCGGGCAAGTTCGACATGGCCTTTTTCGACGACCGGCTGGCGATGCCGGACATGTATGGCGGCGATCATGGCCACACGGTCGAAAACGGCATTCGCTGCATCAAGATGGATCCCATCGCCTGCCTGATGACAATGGCGGCGGTGACGGAAAAGCTCGGCCTTGGCGCGACCTATTCGACGACCTATTACGAACCCTTCCATGTCGCCCGGGTGTTTCAGACCGTGGATCTGATGACGAAGGGGCGCGCCGCCTGGAACGTCGTGACTTCGGTGAACGATAACGAGGCGCTGAACATGGGCCGCGACGGGGTCATCGAACACGATACCCGCTATGACCGCGCCGACGAATTCATGGAAGTCGTCCTCGGCCATTGGGACAGCTGGGAAGACGACGCCATCGTCATCGACAAGGCCAACAACGTGTACGCAAAGCCGGACAAGGTTCACCGGCTCGACTACAAGGGCAGGTTCCTCAGCTCGCGCGGGCCGTTCACGGTGCCGCGCACGCCGCAGGGCCATCCTGTGATCATCCAGGCCGGGCAGAGTGGCCGCGGCCAGAAATTCGCGGCCAACTGGGGCGAACTGATCTTCGTGCATTACCCGTCCATCGATATCGGTAAAAAAAGTTATGCGTCGCTCAAGGCCGGCGCCGCCGCCGTCGGGCGCGACCCGGACATGATGAAGATTGCCGCGCTGGTGTACCCGGTCATGGGCGCCACGCTGGCGGAAGCCGAGGACAAACGGGCCGCATACGACAAGCTGCCGAACGACATGGACCAGTTGTCGTTGCTGTCCGAGGCGCTGAATTTCGATTTTGCGACCAAGGGGCTGGACGAACCGTTCACCGACGCGGAAATTTCCGGCATCCAGGGAATGCAGGCGATGCGCGACCGGGTGCTGGCGACCGGCGTGACGAATCCGACGCCACGGGATTTCATGCGGATCACGGGGCGCGGGCTGTTGCAGGATCCGCTGGTGGGCGGTCCGAAGGAAGTCGCCGATATGCTGGAGGAATGGTTCAGCGCGCCGGCCTGCGACGGCTTCGTCATCGGCCCGACGCACCAGCCGGGCAGTTTCGAGGATTTCGTGAAATACGTCGTGCCGGAACTGCAGAAACGCGGCATGTACCGCAAGGACTACTCCGGCGCCACATTGCGCGATCATCTGGGCCTGCCGCGACCGGCCATCGGCTCGTGGCGCACGAATATCGCCGCGGCCGAATAACCCTCTATAGAAACTTCGGCAACACCTTCTCGGTGAACAGCGTGAACGAACTGTGGCTCAACGGCGCGATCATCAGGTAGTCGAGCGGGATGGTTTCCCGCAGTTCCTGGACGATATCGACGGCTTTATCCGGCGTGCCGCAGATCGCGACCTGCCGGATATAGCGCTCGACCGGGTCCATGTTGGCGGCTTCCGCCGCCAGCAGGGCTTCGTTTGACTGGGTCTTGCCCGTCGCGTCGCCCGGCTTTCCCCGGATATGGTGGTTGTTGCGCAGATAGGCGCCGAACATGAACTCCGCGCCGCGCCGTCCGATCGCTTCCGCTTCCGCCTGGGTTTCCGCCAGGGCGATGGTGCGGGCGACCGGGATGTCGCGCCTGCCGTATTTATGCCCCGCCGATTCCAGGGTCTGCCGGTAGAAAACCTTCTTGTCCGCGATGTCGGAATAACCGGCATGCGGGCTCATCATGATCGAGAAGCCCTTTTCGGCGGCCCATTCGATGGCTTCGTTCGACGCGGCGGCCAGCCAGACCGGCATCGGGTCCTGCAACGGCTTGGGCAGCACCTCGATATCGTCGAAATTCCAGAATTCGCCGTGATGGGTGAACTTGTCGCTGCCCCATGCCTTCAGCACGATTTCGACATTTTCCCGGAATTTCGGGTAACTGTCCTTCGGGTCGACGCCGAATACCTTGTGCTCGCTGGCGTCGAAACCGCGTCCCGCGCCCCAGTTCACGCGGCCGCCGGACAGGTGGTCCAGCAGGGCGACTTCCTCCGCCAGCCGCAGCGGATGATAGAAACCGGCCAGCGACACCGCCGTGCCGATCCGCAACCGACTGGTATGGGCGGCGATATGGGTGCCCATGACATGGACGGAGGGGCAGACGCTGTAGGTGCTGAAATGGTGCTCCGCCAGCCAGACCGCGTCATATCCCGTTTCGTCCATGATTTTGGTCCGCTGGAATGCCCGGTCGTAAATGGTCGCCAATGGCACCCGCCGGCCCGGCCAGCTGAAAAACTGAAGCACGCCGAATTTCATGTATATATCCCTGTTTGCACTTATTTTTGTTTAACAGGCTGCGGAAAAACGCAATGTTACGGCCCCTATCCGCTTGAGAGCAGGC